>CAVAGO010000068.1:0-11510 GCA_963588075.1 bacterium
TAATCAATTCATTTATCAAATTTTATTGTCCACCAACACTATTTGACAAAGAACCTTATTTGTTTGTTAAGTATGCTGAGATTAATTTAGTATACTTGTTTAATAGTTCTTTTTCTTCATCTTTTGTTAAAGCTTGTAGTTCACCTTTTTCATTTTCTTCTTGAGTATCAACTGTTCCTTGATGGAAACCTACTACTTCACCATTGACAACAGATACTACTGTTGGTGTATTTAATCTTTTTTCACCAGTAGAAACTTTTTTACCTTTTTCTGTTACTAAGATATAGTCATCTAAGTAATTTGCTAATGAAGTTAATATTTCATAGTATGATTCACTAGCTGCTTCTTTAGTTCTTTTAGCTTTGTTTTTAGCATTTAAAGTATATGTATCACGTAAGTCATTTTCTTTTTGACCAACACCGTCTAGGCGACCTGTTTCTTTTGGACGAAGGTTTACGTAATATATTGTATCTAATTCTGATGATGTCATAGCATCTAATAATACTGGAACTGCACTACGACTATAAGGACATGATGCATATCCAAAGTAGATTACTCCAGAACCTGAGTCTAAGATATCAAGTGCTTCATCAATAGAAATATATTTTATGTTGTTATCATTGATTATTGATGTTTCAGAAAATTTTACACCATCGACAGAAGTAGTACCATTTAGACTTTCATAATCTTCTTTAAAAGCTTTTTCTTCAGTAGTTGGAACGTAGTCTTTGCTCTCTCCTAATCCACCATTTGTTTTGAATTGAATTGCTAAGTAACCAGCGAAGAAAATTAATGCGATTAAAACAGCAGCGATAAGTGTACGTGTATAGTTATTTTCTTCTTGAATTAATTTAGGTTCCTTTTTAGTAACTTTCTTTGGTTGTTTTGTTACTGAAGTAGCTTTTTTAGTTGTTTTATTTTCTACTTTTTTTGTTTGATTTGTTTTCTTAGCTGTTGTTTTCTTTGGAGTACTTTTTGGTTTTGTGCTATTAGCCATGTTATCATTCCTTACTTAATTCTAGTATTACCTAATATGCTTATTGATTCAATATATAATTTATTAGCTTTTTTTGATTCTGAAGGAGTTTTTAAATTTTCTGTTCCTCCTAAAATATTAGTGCTTGTAGTTATTACTTCAGTGTTTTCTGGAACTAGAATATCTGTTTCACCGAAAATACTTAAAACCTTTAAGGTCGAATTCTTCTCTATCTTGGCATTTCTTAAATCTAAACTTAAATAACCAAAGACAAGTTTTGTATAACCACCAGAAAATTTTGTTTCAACCATTTCTTCTGTTGATCCGAAAAACGCATAATAAAATGGAACAAACTTGGTATTACTATTTTTTCTTTCAGGTATTTTTAAAGTTACTTTTACTATGTTAATACCTATAAATATTATAGCAAGACAAAGTAAAATAGTAAAACATTTATTTAAAGGGATAATACTATTACAACTTAGTAATAATAGTATTCCCACTATTAATGTATATAAACTAAATCCTTTATTTTTTTGAAATAACAAACTACCTAGTGAAGGAATAATAAGTATTAAAGTCCACCATCCAGGAAAGAAGATACTATATTTTGGTAATACTAAAGCAAGAATCATAGCAATTAGTGCATATAAACTAAATAGTATAGCTGTACTTATATTATAAATTTTTTCAATATTTTCTTTCATTTTTATCACCCGTAATGTATAGTATAAATAATTTAAACTTTTTTGACAAGAAAAAGAAAAAATAGAGGTTACTCCTCTACTTTAAGTTTACATGTTATATCATCGAATGAAATGTTTTGTTTAGCTATATAGATATCTTTACTAAGAGTTTGGTCACAAACTAGAACACTATAGTCATCTAAATGATAGATTACACTACCATTTTCAGGATGTTTTTCTTCTTCGGTACTGTTACTATAAATATCTTCGATACTTATCTTATTAGAAGATAATGCTTGTGGTAGTTCATATTTATTATCAGGATATGAGATGATAGCATCTTCGATACAATATGTATAAATGTCATTAATATCATTAGAATGAATTAATATTGGTTCTGTTAAACATTTTTTAGATGAAGTTATTGTTATAGCATATTCATTTAAATTAATAGTGCTTACTACTTTACTATCATACATATAGATTGTATATTGACTTGAATTGTTTTCAATATTTTTGATAATACCAACTACAGTTATTTCATCATAGACATCGTAATTATCTAATAATGGTTCTGATTCATTAAAAATAATTCTTAAAGTGATATTATCAGCAAAATCTACATATCCATTTATACTATTATTTGTTGATGTGTAAGGTTTCATTTCGATTAGATTTTGACCAGATTTTTTACTTATCTTACCTCTTATTTTTATATATTTATTATGGTATTCATCATGATTTTCAACTACTGAATTTAAAAATGAATTAGAATCAATAGCTGTTATATCTTCGGCACTACACATATAACCATTTTTATAGAATGGATCAACTATTAAGTTTTTATAGTTATTTTTGTCACATTGCCATACTCTCATACCTATTGAGTGATATACTCGAGAGTTTTCAGTACTTATTATATTATAAGAAAATATTGGGACTCTTTTGAATGTATAGACAATGATACCATCTACTACTATTGATATACAAAAGAATATTAACATAAAGAAGATAGTACCAGTTACTTTGAATTTATTTTTTAGACCTATATTTAATGATAGTAAAAATATTGCTATTATCCATAGGATTGGTTTTATTGGTGTAGACTTGGTAATAAATATTGATGTTGTTAAAAGAAGTATACAGATAAGTAAGATTATAAAGTTAATGTTGATTTCTTTTTGTTTTCTTTTGGCCATATTATCAGTCTCCTATTATTTTCTTTAAGTATTATATCATAATTTTTATATCTTTTTATTCTTTTCTAATTTATTTATTTTATTAATAAGGCAAAAAAAGTCATAAATTGTTAATCAATTTATGACCTTTTTTATAATTTAACTAGATTAGTTAATAGCAGCTTTTAATTTGCTTCCAGCTTTGAATGAAGCAACAGTTTTAGCTGGGATTTTGATAGCTTCTTTAGTTAGAGGGTTGATACCTTCTCTAGCAGCTCTAGTTTTAGCGCTGAAAGTTCCAAATCCAACTAAAGCAACTTTACCTTCTTTTTTAAGGCCAGTTGTAATTCCTTCTAGTGCAGCGTCAAGTGCACGAGTAGCGTCAGCTTTTGTTAAACCAGCTTTAGCTGCGATAAATTCTACTAATTCTTGTTTTCCCATAATCTTTACCTCCCAATAAAAATTGTTTTATTCGTAAGGCATTACCCTTACATATTAAAAATAGCAGAAATACAAATTTAAATCAAGACAAAACGCGTATTTTCTTGCAAAAAAGCTTATTTTTACAAAAAAAATATTAGTATTTTACTACTAATATTGTCTTTTTACTCTGTTGGAGTTTCTACTACAGGATTTTCTTCAGCGTTTGGTGTATCACTTGGTGTTTCAGTTGGAGTATTATTATTTGTATCGGCAGCAGCAGGATTTTCATTTATTTGTGGTTGTTCTGTTGTTGGTTGATATTGGAATACTCCATTATATACACCAAATATATTAGAATACATTTCCATTGAGCTAATTGCTTTTAGTGACTCATCTGAGTATGAAAGTGAACCAATTAATTCTGTAACGTTTGCTTCATACTTAGTTTTTGTTTCAACACTTTGGTATACAATTGTTGCACCAAGTGTTAAGTTAGCCCCACCATTTATATAATATAGTTGAACCATCGCTTGATTTATTTGTGTATTTACTAAATAAGCTTTTTTGGCACTAATAGTTGTTTCTGTTACTTCAGTATTTGTGAAATCTGAACGACTAGCAAAGAAACTTTCAATTGTTGATTTTGAAATAGTATCTAAACTATTTTTTGTATAATCTAATTTAATAGCTACTGTTTCATCTTTATTTGTAACTATTACGTTTGTACCATCTTCAGTAATTAACCAACCATCTTCTAAATTAAATTTATAACCATTTGTTGATACTGCTGTTATTTCTAATGAGCTATTTTTTCCAGCATTTGTGTTAACGTTAGAATTTAATTTTGTTCCTCCGCCTAGGTTCATCATTAGAACTGCAGCGATTACTACTACAGCTAAAATACCTAGTAAAACCATGGCTGTTTTATTAGATTTTTTCTTTGGTTTTTCCATTTTTACAGATGCATCTACTGATGCTGTTACTACTGGAGCATCTGGATTTAAAGATGCTGGTATACTAGGAACAGGTGTACCAATTTCTACTGGTTTTATAGTTGGTGCAATAGAATTAGGATCTATTGGAGTTTCTTCTTTTCCTTCAGGTTGCACTGGAGCAGGTGTTGCAGCTTCGACTGTTGGAGTTGGAGCAACTGGTGCAGGGGCAGGCGCAGGAGCTGGTTGTTCAACTTTCACCTCTTGAACTGGTGCTGGTGCAACAGGTTGTTGCACTGGCGCTTGTTCCACTACAGGAGCAGGAGCTGCTGGTTGCGCAACTGGTTGAGTTGCAACTGCTGGTGCTGCTTGAGCTTGAGCAACAGCTGGTTGGGCTGCAGGTTGGGCTGGTGGAGTTGCTACAGAAGCTACTGTTACAGTAGTCTTTACACCATCAGTTTTTTGTTCAGGTTGAACTGAACTAGATATATTTGTACCACAAATAGGACAAGAAGTTGTACCTACTTGTAGGGGATTACCACATTTTGGACAATTATTCATTTATAATTCCTCCTATTATTATTTTAATTATAATATAAAAAAACAAAAAAAGCCATAGTAAACTTAAATAACTATGGCTATAAGATTATTAGAACCTTTATTAACAATTTTGGTTACTGTTTGAGATAGTTTATACCTAGTACTTTCCGGTACTACTGATAACTTAGCTTGAATTCCTTCTTTAACTATTATATCTAAACTACGACCGAAAATTTCACTACGCCAGATATTAGTTGGATCAGTTTCATAATCTTTCATTAAATAATTAATTAATTCCTTACTTTGAAGTTCACTACCAATAATTGGTTCAAAAACACTTACTACATCAGCTTTAATTATGTGATATGAAGATGCCGTTGCTTTTAATTTTACACCAAAACGACTACCCTGTTTGACTATTTGTGGCGTATCTAATTGCATATCTTTTAATGTCGGATATACTATGCCATATCCAGTATGTTTGGCAGCTTTTAAAGCGGTTTTTATCATTTCTGTTTCTTCTTTAGATTCCTTATATGAAGAGAATATTTTTAACATACCAGCTTTTGTTTTTACTGATTCACCCATCATTTCATTAAGAATTTCTTGATATAGAGATTCATCACTATCTAAATTAATATTTACTATACCAGTTGATGTATCAACATTACTTATATAAGCTTTACTAATATATTTGCTATCTTTAAAATAATCTAAAATATCATCAACATCTTTTAATTTATTAACACTTAAAGTACTAGTTTTTATTTTTGTGATATATTCTTCTTTTACTTTATGAGTATTACTTAATATATGGACCCATTCTGGTAATTTAATATCAATATTAACAACTGGGAATTCATATAAAGCTGCTTTTAATACATCATATATTTCATATTCAGTCATTCTTTCAACACTGATTGGTAAAACAGGAACATTGTGTTCTTTGTTTAATTGATGAGCTAAGGCTTTAGTTTGTTCAGACTCTGGATGAGAGGTATTTAAAACTACTATAAAAGGTTTATTAATTGTTTTTAATTCAGTAATAACTTTTTGTTCTGCTTCAATATAGTTTTCACGATTAATTTCACCAAAAGAACCATCTGATGTTACGACGATACCAATAGTTGAATGATCTCTAATTACCTTTTCAGTACCTATTTCAGCTGCTGTTGCAAAGTCGACTGGTTCTTTAAACCAAGGAGTTAATACCATACGAGGATTACCATTTTCATCTTCATAGCCATTTGAACCAGGAATTACATAACCAACACAATCTATTAATTTAATATTAGTAGTAAACTCCTCCACTTTTATAGTTGCTCCATTACTTGGAACAAACTTCGGTTCAGTAGTCATAATGGTTTTTCCTTGAGCACTTTGTGGTATCTCATCTAAACAATGTTTCTTTTCGTATTCATCTGTAATATGAGGTACTACTAAATTCTCAATAAATCTTTTAATAAAAGTTGATTTACCTGTACGGACTGCTCCTACTACACCAAGATATATTTCCCCATTACCTCTTTTAGAAATAGATTCTAATATTTTGTTATCTTTCAATATAACACCCCTATCATTTCTAATAAATATTATGTATAAAGCTTTTTTTTAGAACAAATAATTTACTAATCTTTAATTACAGGATATTTTGTGATATTCTATATTAACGGAGTGATATTTATGGATAATATACCTGAAAGAATGAAAACTTTTCTTACTGGTTTATTAATATTTATTGTATTAGTTTTATTCTTTTATTTAACAAAGATAGATGCGTATTTTATTTTAAGTATTTATTTAATAGGATTTTGGATATATATAATAATTTTTGATTTAAAAAATATTAAAAATACGAGAATAAGTAAAGAAACTTATGATAATCCTTCTTTGATAGAATTAAATCAATTTTGTGGAATATGGAAATTAGCAAAAAACATTACACAAAGTTTAGGTTTTATTCTATTAATTATAGGATTCATTATAGAAAAGAATATTCCAACTTTTATGATATTAGGAACATTATGTATAGGTGGTTCATTGCTATTTGATTCGATGTATATGTCAGATATAAAGAAAATAAAAGAAATACAATATAAAGAAAAAAATAGCTAATATAAAAAGATTATTCAAAGTACTGAATAATCTTTTATTTTTCGTAGATATCATTAACTTTCCATACTTTAGTAGTATGTTCTACGACACCAGTTCCACAATATGTACAATATTTATTACCTAAATTCTTTATAGGAGCGCCACAATTCTTACAATTAAGACTTACACCATAAGTATCTTTAACTTCTTTCTCATCATAAACATAAATTAAATCTGTATTAAGTCTTTCTTGGACTTTTATCTTAGAAGAATCTTCTTCTTTTATATATTCTAGGGATGTTTGAAATGTTATTATACAAGAACCTTTATTATTACGATATGAATTTATTACTGTTTTATGAATTTTCATATTACTGAAAGATACTTTTTTCTCTTGTAATTCTTCGATTAATAAAGTTATTTTATTATTTAAAGTACTATTAGCATTTTTTATTTTTTGTAATTTTTTCTTTTCAAGAGATTCATAATATAAGGTTATAGCATTTTCTACCATTGAAGTTAACTCATCAAAGTTAATAGATGGAAAATCTTTTAAAATACGTGGTTTTAATACTGAATCTAAACTTGATACTGATTTGGGAGTTGTTTGATATTCTAATTCTTGTTCTTTAAAACCTTCGAAAATATTTTTTGTACCGAAAATTTTCATTGAAAAGTTTTCAACTTTTGTTTTAAAGAAAAAGTATACACATACTGAAGAAATAATTATAAGCAAGATTAAAACTAATATTATAATGGTTGCTGTTTTCATAGTATCACCTTTTTAAGTATATCATATATGATAGAAATAAATATTTAAATTTTTTCTTAATTCTATACAATATTTAAAACTAATATGTTATAATACTTTTATATGATAGAGAGGTGTGTTTAGTATGAATAAAAATAGTTCAAATGACAAAAATACTGACGTTCATATTGAGCAAATTAATCCTCGTGAAGAATTAAATGATTTAGAAAAAACAGCTATTTTACAATTTAAAATAGATAAACAAACTGAAGAAGAATTAAGTAAAACAACACAGTTCAAAATGTTAAATTCTAAGACTTTAGGAAGTGAAGTTGATTTACCTAAAAAAACAGTTGGTTTAACAGATACAATAAAATTGAAAATTAGTGATTTAAGAGCTGCCATTGAAGCACAAGAGTTAGATATGCCTGCTTTAAAAAAGAAAAAATCATTATACGATACAGTCGTAATCAAATTAGATGATTTAATAAATAATAGAAAAGCATTAAGTAGATATCATACTCAAAAAGTTACTAGTATAGAAGAACCATTTAATCATCAAAAGAAATTGCATTTATTAAAACCACGAGATATAACAAAAGAAAAAAACTTCAAATTAAATGTTGATAGTGAAGAATACGGAAGACAACTATATAACTTAAATAAAATTGCTTTGACTGTATTAAGTTCTAATAGACCTAAAAAAGTTAGAAAATATAGTACACTTTCAAAAATACAAAATATTGAAAAAGTACAAGTTAGTAAAAATAACTATTT
The DNA here is from genome assembly GCA_963588075.1 of bacterium. Lineage (GTDB taxonomy): Bacteria > Bacillota_I > Bacilli_A > RF39 > UBA660 > Coprovivens. Next base: position 8,358 of record CAVAGO010000068.1, read on the forward strand.
AAAATATCAACAAAAGTTACAAAAATTTGCAATTAATAAACTATATTATAAATTTGCTCCTAAAGAAAGCAATAAATACAAATTATATAAATATAGTGTTATTCTTTCAAGTATGGTTTTTGTTGTTACAGCTGTAATAATCTTAAATTGGTTTATACAAGGATTAACTATTAATAGTTTAAGTAATTCTTTAATGGAAGATGCACCGATTGTACAAGTTGACGATGGAACTTTAGTAAACGTTGATCCTGAATTAGATGATGAAGTTGAACCTGAAACTAAAGATGAATATAGCAATAAGAAATCAATGTATTGGAAATATTTAAATACTCCACTCTCTTCTGTTGATTTTACTGATTTATTAAAACAAAATAAAGATACAGTTGGTTGGTTAATCGTAAATAATACTAATGTAAATTATCCAGTTGTTCAAACTACTAATAATGATTACTATTTAAAACATGCATTTGATAGAAGTTCTAATAGTGCTGGTTGGGTATATGCTGATTTTAGAAATGATTTCAATGAATTATCTAAAAATACTGTTATATATGCTCATGGTAGAAAAGATAAAGTTATGTTTGGTTCATTAACTAATACATTAAAATCTAGTTGGTATAAGAATACTGATAATCAAATAATTCAATTTTCAACATTAAAATATAATACTATGTGGCAAATAGTTTCAATTTATAAGATACAAGCAGAATCTTATTATATTACTACTGATTTTAGTAGTGATGAATCTTTTGAAAAGTTTGCACAGACTATGTTAAGTAGAAGTATTTATGATTTTGGTGTTGATATTACGAAAGATGATAAACTATTAACATTGTCTACTTGTTATAATGATAATGGTATTAGATTAGTAGTACAAGCTAAGTTAGTTAAGATACAAGAGAGATAATTAAGACAAAAAAAGAAACTCAAGAATTTAGTTCTTGAGTTTTTGTTTGTTAAGATAAACCAACGATTTCGTTGTCTTCTAAGTAAATCTTTTCGTAGTTAGGTTTCTTTGGAAGACCTGGCATTGTTATGATACTACCTAGATAGATTGTTATGAAGCCAGCACCATTATATAATTTAACGTTTCTTACTGTTACTTCATAGTCAGATGGATTACCTAAGACATCTTTATTATCTGAAATAGAATATTGAGTCTTAGCTATTACTACTGGTAGTTTGTCTAGTCCATTTTCTTTTAGACTTTCTATAATAGCTTTTGCTTCGTCTGTATAGTTTATTTTATTAGCTTTAAAGATATCTTTTACTATACGAGATATTTTATCTTCGATAGGTAATGTTTCATCGTATAATTCTTTGTATTTTTCTTTTTTTGTCATAGCTAGAACTTCATCTGCTAGAGCGAATGCCCCTTCTCCACCATCTTTGTAAGCAGTAGATACAGCGAATTTAACTTTTTGTTTTTTACAATATTCTTCTACGAATGAAATATCTTCTTCTGTATCGTTATCATATTTATTTAAACAAACTATAATATTTTTAGTCATATTTTTTAAGATATCGATATGAGCTTTTAGGTTTACTATACCCTCTTCGATATTGTCATTACCATTATATTTTAGAGCTTTTATAGTAGTTACTAGAACTGTTGCTTCTGGCATTAAGCCATTCTTACGACATTTGATATCGAAGAATTTTAAAGCTCCTAAATCACTACCAAATCCTGCTTCAGTAATACAGTAATCACTTAGTTTCATAGCTGTACTTGTTGCAATAACACTTGAACAACCATGAGCGATGTTAGCAAATGGTCCACCATGAATAATAACTGGATTGTGTTCTAATGTTTGAACTAAATTAGGTTTGATAGCATCCATAAGGATTACTAACATTGAACCTGTTACATTTAGGTCTTTCGCAAATAATGGCTTGTTGTCTTTAGTATAACCAATTAAGATGTTATCTAGTTTTACTTTTAAGTCATCCATGTCTTTAGCAAGACATAGGATAGCCATTATTTCAGATGCTGCTGTTATATCAAATTTTTCTTTTCTTTCATAGTTTTTACTGTGAATTGTAATATCTTTTAAGGCACGATCGTTAACATCTAAACATCTATTAAACATAATACGAGATTCATCGATATTAAGTTCATTACCTTGGAATATATGATTATCGATAGCAGCACATAATAAATTGTTAGCTGCTGTTATAGCATGGAAGTCTCCTGTAAAGTTTAAATTAATATCTTCCATAGGAATTACTTGGGAATGACCTCCGCCAGTAGCGCCACCTTTGATACCAAATACTGGTCCTTGAGATGGTTCACGTAAGGATGCTATAGCGTTAATTCCTTTTTTACATAGAGCATCTAATAAACCAATAGATACTGTTGTTTTTCCTTCACCGAATGGGGTTGGACTTGTGGCAGTTACTAAGATTAACTTACCTTTTTTTCCTTTAATTTCATCATACTTAATTTTAGCTTTATAGCTACCATAGTATTCTAAGTACTCTTCTATACCGATATTATTAGCAATATCTTTGATAGGAGAAAGTTCGACACTATGAGCTATTTCTATATCTGTCATAAAATCACCTCTACCTATATAGAGTATATAATAATTAAGTTTTTTTATCTACAATGTTTACAATAAATTTAATAATTCTTAGGATAAGAAAAGAGGTTTACTTGGGTAAACCTCTTTAGAATTTCTTAGCTAATGGATTTGCTTGAGATGTTGTAATTTCATTAGAATTAGTGTCTACATAGACATTACTGTTATGTAAATATGTTAGTTTCTTTCTAAATAATTGTTCTCTTTGTTTATGGAATAAACCACTATTTAATCTATCTAGATATGCAGATATTTCATTGTTATTAGCTAGAGATACTGGTGTTATTAAACTAACACATTTTGGTACTTCAGGAATACTAATATCAATACTTCTATCTAATATATAATCTGTATAATCTGTTGTATCTGGATATGGTCCACAATTAGATACTTCATAGTCACTAACAACACTTAATAAATAATTACAACTTATACCATTACCTATTTGGAATAATGGGAAGCAAAGACCAGTAAATAATTCTTGGCCATACTTAATACCATTTATTTCTATTTCACTATATAAGATGTCTGTTACATTCTTAGTTGGTTCCAAGTTTAGGACATTTAAAGC
>CAVAGO010000069.1:0-11508 GCA_963588075.1 bacterium
ATAAACCCTTATAGGGTTAATTAAAAACCACTAGTTGAACTAGTGGATTTTTATTTGTTTTCATTGTGTATTTTTTACACTTTAAATATGAACGATTGTATGTTATTATATTAATATGTATAAGGTAGGTAGAGATTATGGATAAGAGAGGTAAGATAATAGTTATTGAAGGAACAGATTGTTCTGGAAAGGAAACACAAACAAGTTTATTGGTGCAGAGACTACGTAAAATGGGAAGAAAAATTGAAAGGTTAAGTTTTCCTAATTATGATTGTCCAACTGGTAAGATTGTAGGTGGTCCTTATTTAGGAAAACCACATATTGGAGAAGGTTTCTTTTATGAAGGAGCTGCTAATGTTGATCCTAAAGTTGCAGCTTTATACTATGCAGCAGATAGAAGATATAATAGACAAAAAATATTAGATTTACTTAATGAAGGTGTAGATGTTGTATTAGATAGATATGTTGAAAGTAATATGGGACATCAAGGCGGAAAGATTTTTGATAAAGAAGAAAGATTAAAATTATATGAAGATTTAGCTAACTTAGAATATGGATTTTTAGAATTACCACGACCAGATTTTACAATATTTTTATATGTTCCTTACAAAAAAGTTACTGAACTTAGAGGGGGAAGGAAAGAACCAGCAGATCAACATGAAGCAAGTCCTATCCATATTAGAAATGCAGAACATGCATATTTAGAATTGGCAGAATTACATAATTATAAAAAAATAGATTGTATAGATAAAAAAGGTAAACTTAGAGATATAGAAGATATTCAAGAAGATATCTACAAAATTGTTAGCGAAGAACTAGGTATTTAAAAAAAAGATATTTTTAGACTATATCTTTTTTTCTTTGTATGTTATATATATAAATATATAATAGAGAAGGAGTAAAATAATGAAAAACAAGAAAAAAATTACTGTATTGTTAGTTGCAGTTATTGTCTTTGGTTTATGCTTGGGACTTATAAGTGCTGCTAGTAAATACTATGAATATCGTTGGACTAATAATGTTGTTACAATCTCTTATAATGACGGATTTATTACTAACGATATTATCCAAATTGAAGATGGATACGTTGCAGCTGGTTTTTATAACGGATATTTACCAGTTATAAGATTCTTAGATGAGTCTGGTAAGACAAAAGAAGAAATTTCTATCGAAGATACTGATGGTAGTATGACTAAACGTATTTTCGAAGTAGAGGGCGGTTATCTTGTTGTTGGTATAAGAGGAACTAATTTTTTCTGCTACTTAACTTTAAAAGATGATAGAGAAACTTATATGTCAAATTCTTATTATTCTGATGTATTCTCATGGGAATCTGAAATTTATTTTGAAGAAGATGATAATTATATCTACGTAATTTCTGATAGATATGAATATTCTGTTATTAGAATTCATAAAGCTGTTGGTTCATCTATAGTGTTTGATGAGATATATTCAGAAGACTTTACTGATGACATGTGGGGGATGGTAGAAAACTATACTGATATTTGGAATTATCAAACTTACAGAAGTGGTGATTATTGGCCTACATTTGCAACAGATTATGACGGCGGATATGTTTATGGTTTAAATGATTACAATACAAAGAAAGCTTTAGTTATTTATGTTAAAGATGGAAAACAACAATGGTTAAAAACATTAAGTAATACTTTCGTAAGAGATGGTATTCAGTTTGGTCCTAATTTCATTTTCACTACGACTGATGTGTATCCAGTACCAGCTTCTTTGGATGCTGATACTGAAGAAGAGGAAAAATTACCTTATAGTGCATGGTTACAAATGTATGATAAAGATGGTAATGATTTAGGTAAAGATGAAATTGTTAATTATCTTACTGAATCTGAGACATACTTTTATCCAGAACATTTAGTAAATGTTAACCAAATTGGTTTTGCTTTAACTGGTGCATCTTATGGAGAAAATACTACACCATTAATTGATGGTATTTCAATGGGTGGTGCTACTAGTAAAAATGATAATGAAAATCCACCAGCTAAACCTGATGGAGAAGAGCCACCAGCTAAACCTGAAGATGGAAAAGAACCACCAGAAAAACCTGCTGATGGAGAAGAACCTCCAAAGAAACCAGAAAACGATAATAACGCTACTATGGGTGGAGCAACAATGGGGCTTGATTTAGAAAGTTCTACATATACAGCTGAAATATTATATTTTTCTATAATACATAAAGTTGAAACAAAAACAGATGGTAATGGTACAGTAGAAGCTACAAAAGTTAATGCTAACTGGGGTGATGAAGTTAAATTCACAATTACTCCAAATCCTGGATTTGTATTAAGTGAAGTTAAAGTAACTGATAGCGATGGTAATGTTGTTATATTTACTGATAATACATTTACAATGCCAAATGCTGATGTATTAATTGAAGCTTCATTTAAAGTAGAAAATCCTGAGACTGTAGCATTTATTAGTATTCTTGTGTTTATAGTGTTAGCTATTAGTGGAACAATGCTTTATAAAACTAGAAAAAAACCTACTAAATATGAAGAAGTTAAATAATAAAACAGATATTAAAAGATAGATTATTCTATCTTTTTTTGTTATACTAAGATACAGGTGATAAAAATGTTTGAATATATGGGAGATAGATTATCAAATGCTATAAAGAATATTCGTGGTATGGGTAGAATTACTGAAGAGAATATTAGTGAAGCTATGAGAGAAATTAGAATGGCTTTATTAGAAGCAGACGTTAACTATCAAGTAGTAAAAGAATTTGTTAATAAAGTTAAAGAAAAAGCATTAGGTATGGAAGTACAGAAGTCTTTGAAACCTGATGAATTATTTATAAAGATTGTTAAAGATGAATTAGTTGAATTATTAGGTGGAGATAGTGTTGAACTTAATACTCAAGGTAATCCAGCTATATTAATGCTTGTTGGTTTACAAGGTAGTGGTAAAACAACTACTTGTGGTAAGTTAGCTAACTTTTTAAGAAAAAAACATGCTAAAAAGCCTTTATTAGTAGCTTGTGATATTTATAGACCTGCTGCTATAGAACAGTTACAAACAGTTGGTAAACAGCTTAATATACCTGTTTATACTGAAGGTAAGAAGAATGTTAATGAAATAGTAAGTCATGCTTTAGATTATGCTAAGGAAAATAAACATGATTATGTAATTATAGATACAGCTGGACGTTTACATATTGATGAAGAATTAATGGATGAATTAGCTGGTATTGTTGATTTATGTCATCCACAAGAAACATTACTTGTAATAGATGCAATGATGGGACAAGATGCGATTAATGTTATTAAAGGATTCAATGATAAATTATCTTTAACAGGTTGTATTTTAACTAAAATGGATGGTGATACTAAAGGTGGTGTTGCTTTATCTGTTAGACATTTAACTAATGTTCCTATTAAGTTTGTTGGTGATTCTGAAAAATTGGATGGTTTATCAGCATTTTATCCTGAAAGAATGGCTGAACGTATTTTAGATATGGGAGATGTTTTATCAATTGCTGAAAAAGTTGAAGGAATTATTTCAGAAGATGAAGCTAAAGACCAAGCTAAGAAGATGATGAGTGGTAAGTATGATTTAGAAGATTTCTTAGCTAATTTAAAACAAATTAAGAAATTAGGACCTTTAGAAAATATTATTAAGATGCTTCCTCAAGCTAGACAAATGGGACTTAATAATGTTCAAGTGGATCCTAAAGATATGGCTCATATTGAAGCAATAATACTTTCAATGACACCTTATGAAAGAAAACATCCAGAAGTACTTAAAGCTAGTAGAAAACAACGTATAAGTAAAGGTTGTGGAAGAGATGTTGCTGAAATAAATAGACTACTTAATCAATTTGAACAAATGAAAAAAATGATGAAAATGATGAGTAGTGGAAATATGAAGTTACCATTCTAAAAAGTAGTAGTGATACTGCTTTTTTTCTTTAAAAAAAATAATTGTATGGTATAATTATATATAGATTAGGGTGTGCGTTAATGAAGCGTATGAAAAATATTACAACTATTATGGGAATGGCTGTTTTTATTTCTTTATTTAGCTTGTCTTTGAGTTTTGGTGCCCTTGGTACATCAAATGCTTTAAAAGGAACTGCAATTGAAAATGAGGAAGTATGGAGTGTTAATATAGAAAATATCTCTACTATTGCTGCTGGTAACGAAAACGTTAATGTTGCTCATGAACCAGTACTTAATGGTAATTCAATAAATTATTCGATAGTATTAAGTCGAGAAAATGATTATGGACAATTCAAATTTAATATAGTGAATGATGGAGATGCTGATGCTAAAGTAAAGAAAATTAGTATCATAGGATTAGATGAATATAAACAATATATTGATGTTTCATTAAGTAATCTAAGTGTTGGTGATATCATCGAAGATGAATCAATTTTAAAAAATGTTAAAGTAGTTACAACATATAAGAATCAACTATATGATGAAAATATGATTCCTCAAGAAATTAATTTAGATGGTATTAATATTGAGATAGAATTTGAAAAAATAGATTAAAAAGGTGATTGAAATGAAAAAGAATTTAAAGGTAAAAGATGAAGATTTTGCAAGAATGAAGAAAGTTTATTCTAATAGAAGAAAGTATATTGAAAAGGATTATCATTTTTATTTTTCTTATTCTATAAGAATTGCATTAATGTTTTTATGTATTGTAGTATTGGCTGCTTTAGCATATAAATGTTTTGATGATAGTTTCTCTGAAGAAAAAAATGTTACATTGAATTATAAGGAAAAAGCTAGTATTGATTATGATGTTACTCTTTTAGAAAATAATTTGTTTGATGAAGGTGTTTTAAATCCAGCAGATACTTATATTTCAGGTTTTATTGATGACATTAGTACAGATTTTAAATATGATTTTGAATTAGATTCTGAATCTAATATTGAATATACTTATTATGTAGATACAATAATGGAAATTAAAGATAATAAAACTGGTGATGTTTTATCACAAAAGTTTAATAATTTGATTCCAGAAACATCTAAAGAAATTAAAAATACTAAAGTACTTAATTTTACACAAAATGTTAATTTAGATTATGATTCATATAATAATTTAGCTAAAACTTTAAAAGAATCTGATGAGTTAAAAGATTTAAATGCTGATGTTAATGGTAATATTTATTTAAAATTATATATTGATGTTAGAGTTTCTAATGATAATTTTAAAAAGGTTTTAAAACATAGTGATGTTATTGAAGTAAAAATTCCATTATTATCAACTCAAGTTGATGTTGCTATGACAGAAAAGATTGATAACAAACATACTTATATTCAACATTTAAATGCAGAATTAATTAATGAACCAATGTTATTTATTGGAATCGTATTATTAATTGTTGATACTATATTCTTATTGGTTACATTTAGTTTTGTATTTAAAACAACTCCTAAGAAAACTAAATACATGAAATTAAGAGATGGTCTATTAAAAGATCATGATAGTATTATTGTTAATAGTAAAAATATTCCAAGTGATGAAGGTTATATAGTTATTGATTGTTATAGTTTCTCAGAATTGATGGATGCACAAAAATTACTTAATAAACCAATTATTTATAATGAATTGGTAAAAAATCAAAAATGTATATTTGTTATTGTATCTGATAATGAATTATATAAGTTTGTTTTAAAAGAAGTAGATATTGATTTTTAATTAAAATATAAAACATAAAAACGACTTTTTACATAAGATAAAGTAGAAAGGAAAGTTTTTATGTTTTTTAATAGATGTTTTGAAAGTGAAAATGCTGGTATGCATGATATGCATAATATGAGTGGTGCTAGTGGAATGATGGGATGTTGTGAAAATGGTTCTACATGTCCACCAGTAATGGAATGTCCTCAAGAAAGAGTGTGTCATAGACAAATGTGCTATGAAGTTCCTCAAGAGTGATAATTTATGATAGACCAAATGTATTGAGAGATAAATAAGTACGAATTAAAGGCATTTTGATAAGAAATGTTTTTTTGTGTGGTATAATTGTTATAGAAGAAAAACGGAGGAATAAAATTTATGGTAAAAATTACTGAAAATATTCGACTTACAAAAAGTAATAGAGAAAAATTATTAAAGAAAAATGAAGGTTTTAGTACTACAACGAGTTATGATTCAAGAAATTTTAGTGAAGATAGAAAATATAGTATAGAAAATGGTTCTTTGATGATTGAAAAAAGTGGAAAGACTTCTTGGGCTGATAGTCGTTATACCGAAAAAGTAAAAGCAGATGAGGAAGAAACACATAGATTTCTTTATAAAAATTTATGGAAATTAAATACTGATATTGAAGAAGAAAAGTAGAGTTTAGAGGTGATATAATGAATGATTTATTATCTTTACAGGATTTATTTAATAAGAAAATTTTTAGAATACCTGATTATCAAAGAGGATATTCTTGGGAAGAATTACAATTAAAAGAGTTTTGGAGTGACTTATTAAATTTACTACCAGATAGAGATCATTATACTGGTATGATATCTTTGAAGAAATTAGATTCTAATTATGTAAATAATGAAAAGTGGAATGATGAAAGATGGTTAATTCAAAATTGGGGTTATATTCCTTACCATGTTGTTGATGGACAACAAAGATTAACTACATTTATTATTTTAATTAATGAAATAGTAAATTTTTATAAAAAAAATAATCCTGAAAAGTCTTTAAATGATATTTTTATTAACAGTATTCCTTTAAGCAAAATACAAGAAGATTACTTAGTTCAAGTTAAGCCTGATTCTCAAGGAACTATTAAAACTTATAAATTTGGATATGAAGTGGATAATCCTAGTTATGAATTTTTTAAATATAGAATCCTTGAATCATCAAATCCGATTGCTGTAGATGAAACTTTTTATACATTAAATTTAGCAAAAGCAAAAAGATTTTTTGAAGGTAAAATAATTGAACTTGTCGATACTAAGGGTATCAATGAACTTGAAAATGTATTTAAAAAAGTAACTCAAAGATTGAAATTTAACATGTATTATATTGATAATGATTTTAATGTATTTATTGCTTTTGAAACAATGAATAATCGAGGGAAAAGACTTTCGTATTTAGAATTATTAAAAAATAGATTAATTTATTTATCTACTGTTTTTGATGTTGAAGAGGATAATAAAACAGCAGTTAGAAATAATATTAATGATACTTGGAAAACAGTTTATGAATATTTAGGAAAAAATAAAATTAAGCCATTAAATGATAATGAATTTTTACAAGCACATTGGATGATTTATTTTGGTTACACTAGATCTAATAAAGTTACTTATGATTCATTTTTGTTGAATGATTATTTTACACAACAAAATATTTCAAATGATTATAATTTTGAAATTAGTAATAGTGATAATGAATTATCTTTAGATGAGGAAGAATATGATAATGAAGAAATATTTGTAGATGAAAAAGTTAATAATAAGAAAGAAAAATTAACTATCGGAACTATAAATAATTATATTAATAGTATGAAATCTTTAATTCCTTATTGGTATCAAATTCATTATCCTAGTGAAATAGAAAATAAAGATATAAGAATGTATATAGAAAGATTAAATAGATTAGGATATGTTAACTTTAAACCTTTAACAACTGTCTTACTATCAAAACATAATATTAGTGATGAACAAAAAGTAGCAATTTTAAAAGGCATGGAAAGATTTGTATTCTTGCATTATAGATTGAATGGATATGTTGGTACATATAAAAATAGTTTTTTCTATAATTTAGCGCATGATTATTATTTTAATTCGGTTACATATGAAGATGTCCTAAAAGAAGTAAATGAAATAGATTTCTTAAGTGATAACAATGTTGCTAATATGAGTGGTATTTATACTAAATTTGATAGATTATTTAAAAACAATAATGGTTTTTATTCATGGGCTTCTATTCGATATGTTTTATATGAATATGAAAGACATCTAATGAGTGGAATGGCAAATAGTGTTAGATTATTGCCTGAAGACATATTTAAGAAAGATGAAAGAGATCATTATTCAATTGAACATATATATCCACAAACTCCAACTGATGAATATTGGATTAATAATTTTTACCATTATAATGAAAATCAAAAAAACAAGTTAACAAATACTATTGGAAATTTATTACCTATTTCTAAAAGTATAAATAGTGCATTACAAAATTATTCTTTTGATAAAAAGAAAAGTATGAGATTTAATGATGGTTCTCATAACGAATTAGAAGTAAGCAGAAATGAGGGTTGGACTTCTGAAGATATATTAGTTAGAGGTTTAAAAATTGTTAAATTTATGGAAAAAGAATGGGATTTTATAATTCCTAATTTGGCTGAGAGAAAAAGATTTTTAGGGTTAGATTTTATGATAGAAGAAGAGGATGAATGGATGGATTCAACTGATCCTATTAATGAAGAAATAATTTCTACACCAAAAATAACTTCTTATACAGAAGAGGATTATATAAGATTATCTTCAAATACAAATAATGAAAAATTGTTAGAAATATATAAAGAGTTAGATGAATATATTATGAGTTTAGCAGATGATATAAAGAAAAATGCTACTAAACATTATATTGGTTATACAAATGGTAAATCTTTTGTAGAATTTCATTTTAGAACAAATTATTTATATTTAACTATGATGTCAGGAAATTATAATGATCCTTTAAATAAGATAAGAATGTTGGATGGAAGATATAATTGGTCTAATAATAATAGATTAGATATATATGAAGATGATGATATTGAATATTTGAAAACATTATTAAAACAATGTTATGAAAAAACATTAAGATGAGGTGGTGATATTAGTGGATATAAAAAAAATTAAGAATGAATTAATAAAACAAAAAGAATCTAAATTTAAAGGTAATATATATCATTATTCACAAGTTAATTTTGCTTATAATTCAAATAAAATAGAAGGAAGTAGATTAACTAGTGAACAAACTGAAGCAATATTTGATACATCTTCATTTATTCCTAAAAGTGATGATTTAATAAAGTTAGATGATTTAACTGAATCTAAAAATCATTTCAAATTATTTGATTTTATGTTAGATAATGTTGATGAATTATTAACTAAAGATATGATTATTGAAATGAATAAGATATTAAAAAGAAATACTAGTGATGAAGAAAATCCTAGATATAATGTTGGTGGATTTAAAGTTGTTCCTAATATAATTGGAGTAGTTAATGTTATTAATACTACTGCACCAGAAGATGTGGAAAAAGAAATAGAAGAATTATTAAATGAATATAATTCTAAAACTAATATTACTTTAGAAGATATAGTTGATTTTCATTTTAGATTTGAGCGCATTCATCCATTTGGAGATGGAAATGGTCGTGTAGGTAGAATTATAATGTTTAAAGAATGTTTAAGAAATAACATTATGCCATTTATTGTATTAGACGATGATAAACCTTATTATATGAGAGGTTTAAAAGAATATGAAAATGATAAAATGTTCTTAATTGATACTATCGGTCATGAACAAGATTTATATGAAAAAATGTGTGAAGAATTATTAGACTTTGAAATAGAAGAAAATAATTAAAAAAATAAAACATCCTACAAAAATAATAGATTTATTGAATATAGGATGTTTTTATATGCTTTAATATCTTATAAAATAAGACTTTATCCTTTATATCAACCTACGAAGTAGGATGAATTTTGCAAGTGCAAAATAAGATTTGCACATATCGATTCCTTATAAAATAAGGGAATACTCGGTATTGTTGTGCAAACATCTTATCCTGCTTTTGTAGAATTAGAGAAAATTGTATAGATTTAGGATGATTAATCAAATTAATTAACAAAATATGATTTGACAAACAATATTCGATGAGTTAGCATCATCGTGAAAGGAGATGATGCGTATGAAAGTTAAAGAAATAATTTCTAAAGAGGTGAATGCCTATAAGTAATACTAAATCAATGTGTAATGTGATATTTACACAATTTAGTATTACTAAAACAAGTTGTTTATCCATAAATTTAAGTGAGGTGCTTAATTATGGATAAGTACAAAATAAATTTTATTTTTAATAATGAAAAAGATATAAATGATATCTTAATAAATGTTTTAAATAAAGAATTAAAAAAATATATTCAAATGATTTGTAAAAATGATAAAAGAGAGGTAACATCAACATGTACTTATTTATCTCTAGAAGGAGGTAAGAATTGTTAGTGAGAATAAATAAGATATATAATGTTGGTATTTATATAAGGTTATCTCGTGAAGATGATGATAAAGTATATGAAAGCGAGAGTATTACAAATCAAAAGAGTTTATTACTTCAATATGTTAAAGAGAACAATTTAAGAGTTTATGATATTTATATTGATGATGGTTATAGTGGAACTAATTTTGATAGACCTGATTTTAATAGACTATTAAATGATATTGAATTAGGTAGAGTTAATATGGTTATTACTAAAGATATGTCAAGACTAGGAAGAGATTATATTGGAACTGGTAATTTAATTGAAAAGTATTTTCCAGAACATAATGTTAGATATATAGCAGTTACTGATAATATAGATACATTTTTAGATAATTCTAATAATGATATTGCGCCATTTAAAGCAATTATGAATGATATGTATGCTAAAGATATTTCTAAAAAAATTAAATCAAGTTTAAGGGCGAAACAAAAAGAAGGAAAGTTTGTTGGAGGTAGAACTCCATTTGGATATGACCAAGATTCAAATGATAAAAATCATTTAGTGGTAAATGAAGAACAAGCATTAGTTGTGAAAAGAATCTTTGATATGTGTTTAGAAGGTTTATCCTTTTTCAAAATAGCAAAGAGGTTAACTAATGAAGGTATAAAAACACCTGCACAATATTATAGTTTTGAATGGAAAAGTAATTATAATTTAAAATACGGAGAGTGGCATTCTAAAACAATAAGAGATATTTTAACTAATCAAATGTATATAGGTGATATGGTACAAAATAGAAGAAGCAAAGTGAATTATAAAGTAAAAAAGGTTATTAGAAATAATCATAAAGACTATATAATTGTAGAAAATACTCATGAACCTATTATTGATAAAGAAACTTTTTATGAAGTACAAAAAAGAATACCTAAAAATGTGGGAAGAAATGAAAAGAAAGAAAACCGCTTATTAGATGGACTCTTATATTGTGGTGATTGTGGTCATAGAATTTCAATACAAGCAAGAAGAAAAAAAGATAATAGATGTTATACCATTTGTAATTACTATCGTACTTATATGAAACAAAAACTTTGTACAACTCATTCAAATAATTATGATGAATTAGAAAAAGTGATTATTAATTCATTAACTAATATGTGTTTAAATTATATCAATAAGGATAACATTAAAAAAGATGTGTTAAATAATCTAACTGAAGATAATAAATTTAATAGTAAAAAAGAGTTGGAAACACTAATTAACGAGATTAAACAAATAAATGATAATTTAGATATTATTTATATTGATAAGTTAAATA
>CAVAGO010000070.1:0-11290 GCA_963588075.1 bacterium
CTACCTTACCATTACAATTATATCAATAAATTATTTTAAAATATACTTAGTTGACTCCAATTATACAATCAATATTTATTTCTTTTTTCTTAACAATTTCTTTTAATTTATTTTCTATTTCTTCTCTTAAATTATCATTATAATCTTTATTATCTTCAATTACTCTTTTATAAACTAATATCATCTCTTTACTATAATCGTCTTTCCTTTCTAAGTATTCATCACAATAATAATAAAATAATTCAATACTAGCTACTAAAATACCTTTTGAACTTGCTAATTCTAAATAACTACAATATTTTTCTTTATCTTTCTTAATCGTATCATAACCATTTTTATAAAAGTATTTCGCTAAATTATAAAAAGCATAATAACATACTGTACGACAATTACTCATCTTAGCTCTATTATAATAGTAAAAAGCTTTTTCCATATCTTTCTCAAATATTCCCAATCGATACGCTTCTCCTACTTTATTACAAGCCCAACTCTCTCCTAAATCAGCTGACTTCTTATAGTATTCAAAAGCTTTCTCCCTATTGCCTTTATTTTCTTCTATCTTACCTAAATTATTTATTGCATAAGCATAATTATTTTCTGCAGCTTTTTCATAATACAAAGTAGCTTTTTCAATATCTTTTTCTAAAGGATAAATTCCTTCATTATACATATTACCTATTAAATTAGAAGCTGCTACATTACCTAATTTATAAGACTTTTCTAAATATTTAAAACCCTTTTCTAATTCTTCATTAGTTCCACTACCTAATAGCTTTCTAATATACATATTACCAATCATATAATCAGCACTAGCATGATCCATTATCGCTGCTTTTTCTAAATACGCAAAAGCTACATCATATCTAGGAACTCCTGTAAAGAATCCATAATACTCATTACTTCCTATTTCAAAGTTAGCATAAGCATTCCCCGCCTCCGCCAACTTCTTCATTGAATAATCATAATTAATACCTTCTCTTAACTTCAAAGATAAATATTCTTGTAAATCAATCGAACTAATACTAGTATCTTTTAAAACATTCTCAAATACTTCTACTTTAAGTTCATCTTCATAAACCGGTTGTTTCTTATGTAAAACAATAAATAACAACTCTTCAACAAGACATTCATATATCTTATTATCATTAATTAATAAATATAATTTATTTGTAAATTCTTTTATAATTTGTTTATCATTCTTTGCTAAATTATATAACTTACTAGCTATAACCCTAGCACTATCATTTTTATTAATAAAATCTATCTTATTATTTATAGAATTATAAACAACACCATCTACTATACTAAGTAAACCTATTATATTATCAGTAAATTCATTTATATCTTTAGTATATCTCTTTTCCTTATTTAAATATATCTGTTTATACTCTGAACCTATACTTCTACATCCTACACAATAATTATTAACTGTTGTATCATTTATTCCTTCTAAATCAAATAATATACAAAATAATTCACTTTGTAATGCCGATGTCTTATTCTTTGAACTATCTTTTATTATTCTAAATAAATTTCCTATACTAAGATGTTCATCATTATTATTCATCTTTATATATTGTTTTTTCATAATATCACCACTTATTTATATTATATGTGGATTATACTCATAAGTAAATTAATATGTGTGGATTATTGTCACTTTATATTTACAAGATTTAAGAATATTATTTTATTAAGGAGGCAGACTATGAAAAAATTTTGGTCTAATTATAAACAAACAATAATCCTTCTAGCAGCTTTAATTATTGGAGCTATAGTTGGATTAGTATACGGCGAAAAAGCCGCTGTATTAAGTCCATTTGGTGACTTATTTATGAACTTAATGTTCGTAATCATTGTTCCGTTAATTTTTTTAACAATTACTACATCTATTGCAAAAATCAAACAACCTAAACGTTTAGGTAAAGTAATAACTACTATCTTTGGAGTATTTATTATTACTACATTAGTATCAGTAGTTATTGGACTTGTTACTACATTCGCTTTCGAATTAGTAAATCCTAAAGATTCAGCTGCTATTGTAGAAACACTATCTACTGAAGCAGAAACTGAAAAAGTAGAATTAAATATTTTAGAAAGAACAGTTCAAGCTATCAGTACTGGTGACTTTGTAAATATTCTTTCTAAAGATAATATCATTCCACTAGTAATTATTTCTATACTAGTTGGTCTGGCTATCTCTAAAGTAGGTAAAGATGCTGAACCATTACTTAATGTTTTAGAATCTGCTAATAAAGTAGTTCTAAAATTAGTAGATTTCGTCTTTATCTATGCTCCTATCGGATTAGGTTGCTACTTTGCATCACTAATTGGTACATTTGGAGCTAGTATTGCAACTGGTTACTTAAAAACATTTATTATATATACTGTAGTAGCAGTTCTATTCTACTTCATTATGTATACTCTATATGCATTTATTGCAGCAGGTAAAGAAGGAGTTAAAGTATTCTGGAAAAACGTTCTACCAGCTACAGCAACATCAATCTCTACTTGTTCATCAGCTGCATCTATTCCAGTAAACATTAAATGTGCTAAAGCTATGGGCGTATCTGATGACATTGCTGAAACTACTATTCCATTAGGAACTAGTTTCCATAAAGATGGTTCAGTAATTGGTTCAGTATTTAAAATAATGTTCTTAGTATACTTATTTGGTACAGATGTATCTTCTATAAGTGGTATTGCTCAAGTTATAGGTGTTGCTATAATCGCTAACTTACTTGTAACAGCAGTTCCAGTAGGTGGCGGAACTATTTCAGAAATGATGATTATTACAATGATGGGCTTCCCAGCAGGAGCACTTCCTATCTTAACAATCATCGCTACAATAATCGATCCACCAGCTACTATGTTAAATGTTGTTGGAGACACATCTTCATCAATGTTAGTATCTAGAATAGTAGATGGTAAAAACTGGTTAAAAGAAAAAACAAAAGGAACAAAGAAAACAAAAGAAGCTTAATAAAAAAGCTTCTTTTTTCTTACCCTATTTTATAACTACTAAGTACATAATGATTATCTTTTAAAACAAACTTATATGTATACTTAACCATACTATCTTTATATTCTAAAAACTTATTTGCATCTATCATAGTTGCTTCAAACAATTCATTCTTATAACCTGATGCATCTCCATAAGTTGCATAATAACTTTTCTTAGAACCTATTACATCACCTAATACTTCAGAAAATATTTTATTTACTACAATAGTATAAGTACCATCATTTTCATATCCTTCTACATAATTATTATAAACTTCTGTTCTAAGTCCCCCAGCCCCATGACCTAAATGTTTTGAATTACTAGTATAAATTCCTGTTTCAATGTTATATAACATTATATCTGCTCCACCATCATCTTGTATATTATAATGTGTATCACATACTAAGTTCTCTGGTTCTAAACTAAATCCTAAATAATTCATCGCAGTTTCTTCTAAAGTACTAAATTCTAACTTACCAGAACCAACTTTACCTTCTAAAGCTAATATTTCATAAGAAATTCTTAATGCTTCTTGATTAGTTAAATCTCTTGGTATTATATCTTTATTATAATAATCCATATATTTTAGTTTTTCTATTATATTAAGTAAGTCACTCTTTTCATCCTCCGTAAGTTCTCTATTACTTACTTTTACTTCTTCTTTTTCCTCTTCTTTATTACATCCAGTTACAATAAATAAAGAAAATAACATAATAACTAATATAAATAATTTTTTTTTCATAAAACACCTCTATACTCCTCATTATACCTTAAAGATATCCAAAACAAAAGAACTAGTAATCTAGTTCTTTACTTATTTCTAGTTTTTTCTTTTCTTAAGACTTTAACAAATCTTGCTACTTCAACATCAACTTCATCAGTAGCAAATCTTTCTGATTCAAATTGAACATTATCAAAAGTAACTAAATCTTTATCAATTAAATTTTTATCTAATAATAAATAAGATTTACCATCTACTCCTTTAATAGTTCCATTAAGACCATTAAAAGACATTACTTTACCATATTTTTTTATTTCCATACCTATAACCCCAATCCTGTATCTTGTGAATAATTAATAGCTTCATCTAAATGCATTTTAATCGTTTCTAAAGCTTTTTGAACTTCTTCTAATGCTTTTTCCTTATTATTAGAATTATTCATTATATACTGCTCTATTTTACCATTCTTATCAACTGCTACATACCAATCTTCACCTACATATGCAACACTATATTCTCTATCATCAGAAATAGTAGCATCTTCAATATTAACTCCACCAAGAACTTGATCCATTACTTCGAGATGTCTAATCACTTCTAA
This sequence comes from bacterium, assembly GCA_963588075.1. Classification (GTDB taxonomy): domain Bacteria; phylum Bacillota_I; class Bacilli_A; order RF39; family UBA660; genus Coprovivens. Next base: position 4,327 of record CAVAGO010000070.1, read on the forward strand.
ACAATTCTTATCATAAACAACTTTAACTTTATCTCTTTGAACTAAATACTTCTTAACACCCATATTCCCCAATTTAATTGGCATTAAAGTATTACTTCCATTAGAAGTAGCTAATACAATACCAGAATCCCTAATATCCGTATAAAAATCTTTAACACTTAATCCTTTTTTTATATCTTTAACTCCAAACTGTTGCTCAACAAGTCCAGATCCAGACATTGCATAATCATTAGTAACTACTACATTATCAATTGGTGAATTACTTCCTCTACTCAGTTCAACTAATTCCTGTGCCACTAATTTACAAGCTTCAATAACATCTTCATTAGTATATCTCGAATCAGTCGAAGTACGTAATTGATTTAAAAATACTGTATTACCATTTCTAAAACCAGAAACTCTACTAACAAAACCACCGGTTATTGGATTACAAAATCTTATATGAAAGCCATGATCATTATTCAGACAAAAATCATATAAACTTGAACCAGCACCACCAATTCTCATACAAGCCCCAGTTCTTTCTCCATATGTTAAATTGATTGAATTAGAAAAATTACCAACTACAACATTCATCTTCTTACCATTTTTTAATTCGAAATCTTTATCCATAGGTGGAACACTTACATAATCTCTTGCTCTAATCTTTTTCAAATCTTCAACAGCTTTACTTATTCTTTTTTCTTTTACCATTGAACTTGAATTAGGTCCTGGATTACTAGCAATCAATTTAAAGTCTTCATTTCCAAATAAATATGAATATTTATTAGATTCACTACTAAAACAAGCTGCTAAATCCATCATTGCTGTTAATGAGATATTTCCTAATTGACCTTTTCTTACTTTTTCTTTTAACTCCGAATATATAACTGTAAAATATTGCATAAAATTAGCAATTATTTCACTATCAACACTAATTCCTGCTCCAGATAAAGCGCTATCAAATGAATTACCCCAACCTAACATTCTATATTGTTTTAAGAATTTAACTAACATATCATATTTTTCTTGATCATTTAAAACACCTATTTTTAGTTTATCAATATCTAAACTAGTTAAAACAGCTATTAAATCATCAACATTAACTTCCTTAAAAGAATATTCCTTACTAGCTCCAATTTCCATTGTTCTATAATAAACACTATGTTCCAAAATCTTCTCAAATAATTTATTAAATAAGCCTAAATTCTTTTTAATTTCTAAAGGAATTTCTTTATACATTGAAGGATTCTTTCTATATTTAATAATTTCAGTTAATAACTCTCTATTATTTAATAAATCTATTTCTTCAATAGTAAATCCCCTTTTTATAAACCAATCTTTTTCTCTTCTATCATTAGATTCTGGAAACATCATTAAAATCAATTCTGTTGGTAAATAGTTAAACAAACATTTCATATAAGATTTATTATTAATCTTACCATCCATTGAATTTTCTTTAGCAGCACCAATATTATCTTTTATATATTCATTTCTTTTAAATCTTATATATCTAGTAGTTATATCATGTAATAATTCAACAGTATCTCTATCTTTTTCTAATACTTTTTGAATAAAACTATCCCTTGTATAACCAAAAGTTTTTAAATGTTCTTCTACATCAAATTCAATTTTAAATTCATCTATTATATTATTTATTAAGTTAACAGCTTCTTCATTTTTTCCAAATTCAACAGCTTGTAATATCATAGGAAATATTAATACCACATTAGTATTGGCTAATTTAAATTCTCTCTGTAATAAAGAATTTAATACATCATTCATTGCTCCAGCATTTAATACCACATTTTCTTTATTAAATAATTCTAATACTTTATAAAAAGATTGTTCATCAGTATTAATTAATTTCTTTAAATTATCATTCTTTATAACACGTAATACTGCCATATCAAAGTTTTTAACTAAATATAATAAATTACTTTTATTCAAGTTATAACAAGTTGCATATTTATCTATTAAGTATTCATATTCATCACTATATTTAGGAAATTGTTCACTATGTTCAATAACGCTTTCAATGTCACTAAATTTCTCTAAATATTTTAAACAACTCATTTTTAAATAAGGATCAACAATAACACTAATTATTTCTCTTCTATTATCCTGACCAACTTTTTCAATGTATTGCGCTTTTATTTCATCAGGAAAGAATCTTAATGCTGTAGCTATTAAAGTACCATCTTTTAATAAGTCTAATAGTTCAGTAGCTTGTTCTAAAGAAAATTCATCACAGTTTCTCAACAATACCGAAGATACAAGTTTTTCACTCTTAACTCTTTTACACAAATCATATAGTACATCAAAATCAATTTGCATTAAGTAATTTGTTAAATCTTCATCTTCTTTAAATACATGAAAATATTTAATTATATTATCTACATTTTCAAATGAAGCCACTATTTCAGCTTTATCATATTTATCCATGAATAAAAAATATTTTTTTAAATAATGAATTTTCTTTTCATCAGTTGATAAACTTTTAATAATAGCACTTTTACTTCCTCGAAAAATAGTTAAGAATTTTTCTTTGTAATAATCATTATCTAACTTACTTATTACATATCCTCTTTCACTATAAGGAACTCTTTTTAAATGCTTAATTATTAAATCTTCATTATCAAACTGTGAAACCATAACATCCATCATATTTGATTTCTTTATATATGATAGTGCTTGCTCTCTATATACATCACTCTTTATACAATTAAATATCTCATATTGAATTTGTTGATTAGTATATCTTTGAATTAATTCAACTAACTTATCATCAGATAAAGTAAATACATAAGATACATTAACATCATCCGACTTAGTATCAGGATTCAATTCATAAATCTCATCTACAGTAAATAAGTTCTGTAATTTATAAATAGCGGAATAAATTGCTTGAAAAACAAAGATATTTTTATCATCATACGCCGAATACTCTATATGAAAAATAGTTACCAATTCATCAATAGTAAAATTACTTCTAATTAAGTTGACATCCCAAGTATTAGCTGGATACTTCTCCCAAAAATCAATTATTTTTTTACAAAGTTGTTCTGAATTAATATCCATATTAGCACCTACTATCTTATCTTAATATTATTATACTATTATTTCAGAATAAAAAAAAGAAACTATTAATTAGTTTCTTTCAATTCTTTCTTTGTATTAACATAAGTTTTTAATAAACCATAAACAATAGATACAACAGGAACACCTAGTAGCATACCAAATACACCACCAACTGAACCACCTATCATAACAGCTACTAAAACCCAAATACTAGGTAGACCAATTTTTCCTCCTACTACTTTAGGATATATTAAGTTACCTTCAATTTGTTGTAGTATTAAGAAGAATATTATGAATATAAGTGCTTTTAAAGGACTAATCATAAATATTAAGAAAGCTCCTATTATACAACCTATAAAGGCTCCAAATATTGGTATCAACGCTGTAAATCCAATTACAACACCTATCGTAGCAGCATATGGTAATCTTAATAATACCATTCCTAAAAAACATAAGAATCCTAATATACAAGCTTCTAATACTTGAACTTTAACAAAGTTAGAAAAAGTAGTATTTGATAATGTAGCTATCTCTAATATTTTATTATAAACTTTTTTATCAAATATTCTATTTAGTAACTTTTTCATCTGACGACATAAATTTTCTTTATCTATTAAAACATATATTGCAAATACTAAACCAACAAAGAAATTACAAACAACACTAACTACTGAGTTAACTAATCCAAAAGATATATTAATAAGTATTTCTGAATTATCTTTTACTAAATTAGTTAATTCTTCCATAAATCTATTATCTTCTAAATCAATAAATGCCAATTGTTCTTTAGAAAGACCAATCTTCTCACCTAATGCCATAACATTTTCTTGATACTCAGGAATATTTTCTACAAATATCATTCCCGCATTCTTAACTTGCGGTATCAAAATAAATAATAAAATAATTATAAAACCAAATACAGCTACCAAAGACATAATCAAACTAAGTGCTCTCTTACCCTTCTTAACTTTAGTAAGTAATTTTTCTTCTATCATCTTCATCAATACATTAAGTATAAATGCCGTAACAGCACCTATTATAAAAGGCAATAGTATTTTACCTAATAATCCCAATAAATCAAATACCCATGTATAATTCATCATTAAAACAAATAAAACAACACCATAAGTAATAAGTAAAAATTTATTCTTAAAATCTTCATTCTTCATATATCCATCTCCTAAATAAAATTATAACATATTAGTTTTCTAAACAAAGTATTTTATCCAAAAATCTTTTTATAAATTTTATATTTAAAATAAAATATAAAACCATACTTCCAACTATATTAAGAATATAATCATCTATATCAAAAGATCCAGTTAACATTAGTAATTGCATCATTTCAACAAACAAGATAACTAAACTTACTACCAGAAAGTAATAATACCATTTTTCAGTCTTTTTAAATATTCTAGGTAAAAATAAAGCAAAAGGACAAAAAGCTAATATATTACCAAATATATTGTATATAAAATCTCCCAAAGCTAAATTTCCATTCCTTAAAGCTAATAAATAATTATTTATAGTAGAAAAAGGAACTATATTAAACGAATATTCAAAATAATTCTTTATATAATCAAGATCTATTAAATATAAAGAAACACCTTCTCTACCAAAATATTTATCAAATAAAGTTAAATTAAGTAACATAACTATATATAGTAAAAACCAAATATAAAAGTTTATCTTATATAATTTCTTATTATCAATAAACTTACTACCAAAATACATTATTAAAATAATAAGTAATAATATTTTTAATCTATTAATTGGTGAAGTAACATTTAAAACCGAAAATTCTAATATAAAATAATATATTACTAAACACAAAGACAATATATAACATATAATACCAAAAATCTTTTTTAAATTGTGTTTCATAGTACCACTACTCATTCTATATCTATTATAGCAAATAAAGGCTATTATTTAAACAAATAAAAAAAGCACAAAGGCTGTCACCGATGTGCTTTTTTGCGAAGACCACACTACCTCGACTAAGCTGACAGGCTATGCGATAATAGCGCTCATTGAATTAAAAAACTAATCTCCGCTGTACGTACTACTTAATAGCTCAATGATTAAATCGTAGAAGTTTTTTTCGCGATATATCTTGATTGAATATCATTAAACAAACACGAGGAATGAATAACTAATTCAAACAAGACATATCATAAACTACTAACCAATCAAAACTGCTGAGCACTATCAATTACATTCCTTTTAGCCACGTATGAAGATATCTTTCAATCATCATACAAGCTGATAGTACTAATAATTATTTTATTCAAACAACCAGAAGTACTACATTAAAAAACATAATTAATTATGTTCACAGTAGCTCACCTGCCAGCGTACTAACAAGTGAACTCCTAAACAATAAAGATAAGAAGTTGTTTTCTTTGTCTTCCACACTTTACTATTAAGTGACTTTATTATATCTCTAATAATACAACCTGTCAACCACTTTTATGAAAAAAATTTGTTTTTTTTAACTTTAATAATTTTCTATCTCTTCTTCTCTTATTTTTTTCAAGCGTGCTTTCACTAGAAGAATCAACTCTGTACTAGCATTAACCTTAGGTAAAACCACTAAACTATCTTGAAGTTTTGTTTTCAAACTTTTTTCAATATTAACTAATTCTGCTTCTTCTTTATAATTAAAATTTTTTATTGGATTATCTTTTAAAAAACTTTTTATATACTCTTCTATATCTTTTAATATATATTCTTTTAAATCATATTCATCCATTTCACTTATTCCATAATAAGCACCAACTAAATATCTATATGTATCTTTTAAATCCATTTTCATCACATCCAGTACCAAGATTATACCACATTAATAATTTATTTTAATAAATACGACTTTAAAATTATGATATACTATTATTAGGTGATAATAATGTTAATTAGAATAATCTTATTAGTAATTCTAATAGGAATAAATGGTATTTTATCCGCCAGTGAAATAGCTTATCTTTCATTAGATAAATATAGTATAGCTAAAAAAAGAGATAAAAAATCTAAAAAAATCATGAAAATGTTACAAGATGAAAGTAAGTTTTTATCGACTATTCAAGTTGGTATCACATTAGCAGGATTCCTTGCTTCAGCTTTCGCTGCCGATTCATTCACTGAATTATTTATTGATTATGGTTTCTTTATTATAAGTGATACTTTTACAGAAAACTTCTTAATGATCATTATAACTTTAGTATTATCATATTTTACTTTAGTATTTGGTGAATTAGTTCCTAAAAAAGTTGGACTTTCTAATCCTAATAAGATAGCAAATCTTACAATAGATTTTATAAGTGCTATCGCCGTATTCGCTAATCCACTAATAATTCTTCTTACTAAGTCTACTGAAATAGTTTGTAAAATCTTAAATATCAAAGAAAGAGATGATTCTCTTACTGAAAAAGATATCAAGAAAATGATTGTAACAGGTAGTAAAGAAGGAATTTTAGAAGAAAAAGAAAAAGAATATATCTTAAATATATTCGAATTCAATGATAAAACCGCTAATAAAATAATGACTCCTCGTTCTCAAGTTACAATGTTAAGTATTAATGATACAATGCCAGAGTTAATTAAAAAAATTAAATCTTCAAGTTTTACTAGATTCCCTGTCTTAAATGGTGAAAAAGTTGTTGGTTTCATTAATATCAAAGACTTTATTTATCTCCATCAAACTCAAAAAGAAGTAACTATTCAAGATTTAATTAGACCAGTTTTAAAATTCAAGAAAACAGAAAAAATAGATGATATATTTCGTATAATGCAAGAAAAACATGAAACTTTCTCTATTATCCAAGATAAAGATGAATTCATCGGTATTCTAACTATGGAAGATGCTATCGAAGAAATAGTTGGTAACATCGAAGATGAATACAAC
>CAVAGO010000071.1:0-7835 GCA_963588075.1 bacterium
ATAGAAGATAAATTCAAAGAAATAATAGATACTTTGAAATTAAAAGAACCTAAAGATGATAAGGAACAATTAGTAAATGCTTCTAAATTACAATATTACTTAACTGTTAATGAAGAAACTGATGATGAGATTACTAATATAGGTAATAGTGTTTTAAAGAATCAACTTTATCATGGATTGTTTAATGGGGAGACTGATCCAATTACTAATTCATATATATTTAGTGAGATATTACAAAAAGTTGGAATGAACGTATTAAATGTTGTATTAAAATTAGAAGATGCTTCATTTTATGTTGCTAACTTAGTATTAATTGGAAATGATTATTATTACTTTGATTTAACTTTAGAAAAGGAATTATATAAAGATAATGGAGCTGATATAAATAATTTTGTATTATGTTGTGGAGCATTAGGTAAAGAAAGTTATGAACAATTCTTTAAACCATTATGTTTAATAGATTTTAAAGATAGATTGGCACCAAATACATTACCAAAGAATATAGCTATAAAAGATATAGATATTGATTTAGTTAATAAATTATTAAATATGGAGTTAGATTAATATGAAAACTCGTAATAAATTAATTAATAATTTGTTTGGTGAAAAACTAACATTGATGATGGATGAAATTTTAGAAGAATTTTATTTATTAGATTATTCAGAGAATGATATACAAAGAGTATTAAAAGGATTTAATGAATCTGTTAGAACTGGAATATATTTGTTAGCATTAGAAAAGAACTATGATAATATTGCTTATAGGATTAATAGAGCTAATAATAAGTTAAATATTATTAGAAAAGAACAATTTATTGAAGCTTATGAGAATAAAAGAGTTGAAGAGTTTTTAAAAACTTTAGGTAAAGCAGATAAGATATCTTTAATGAGTGACTTAGGTGTTGATTTACCATTAGAAGAAAGAATGAAGTTACCTAAAAGAAAATTAGATTATTACAAAATAATAAGTAATTCTGTAATGTCTGATCAAGAAAATGATACAAGAAATGGATTAGATACATTCTTAAAATATAAAAAAGAGAATGAAAATGAAAAAGCTTAGAGAGATTTAAGCTTTTTTTGATATAATGAAGTAGGTGATAGTATGAAGTGTGAAATTTGTGGTCGTGATTTAAAAGAGGAATGGAATTATTGTCCTGATTGTAAGAAAATTATAAAAAGTGTGGATATGCAGATTTTTAAGGATTTAAAGATAAAGCCATTGAAAGGATTTTGTTCTAATTGTGCTTATGAAATGGAGAAAGATTGGCTATATTGCCCAAGATGTTCAACAATAAGAAATTTTAAAAAAGATTATGAAGAAGTTGTTGTAACAGAAAAAGTTGAAGAAGATAAGAAAGAATTGTGTACAACTGATTTTGCTTTACATATATTATTTTTTATTGATTTTTTATATAGTTTTTTTTGTTTTATTTTCTCATTGTCATCTAATTTGTTTATGTCATTCTTTTTTTTAATAAGACCATTTTCTGTTAAACGTTTTTTGAAATCTTCATATGATAAAAAAAATAAATTTTTGTTTAAGTTTTTTTGCATTGTTTTATATATAATTCCTGTTATATATGATTATTTGATTATAAAATTTGCAGAAAAATCAGATGGTGTTTGGAGTGGATTAGAGCATTTGGATAATGCTTTATTCATGTGTTTACACTTGGGATTTGCGATTTTTGCTTTTATATTGATATGTTTATCAAAAAGAGAACGAATAGATAATAAGGAGAATTCAAATGAGTAGTTTATTAAATAGAATAGAAAAGTCGACTAAATTTGTTAGTGATAATTCACGTTATGTAACTATAAATTATAAGAGAATAGATAGAATTATTGAAAGTGGAGAATTTGATAAAGTAAGTTATTGGTTAGAATCTAATCCATTTGGTATTTTAGATTTAGGCTATAGAAATTTAATTAATTTTTTACTTGTTTATCATACAATTGGTGATTATTGTTTTTGGGGTGAACCAAAGTGGGAGATTGAAACAGAAAATGGTAAATTAGATGGTTCTTATGCAATTATGTATTTATTAATTGAGAGATTTAAGAATAAAAAAGATTTTAATATGTCATATGAAGAATTTAAAGATTTATTAAAAGGTAATGTAGAAATTCCTTTATTAAAAGAAAGATATGATTGTTTAGTAAAAATGAATGAATACTTAGATAGTATTGCTAAAGATTTTTATGATGAGATAAAGGAATATAGAGATGATGTTTCATTATTGAATTTTATAATTAATAATTTTGATTATTTTAATGATGAATGTGATTATAAAAATGAAAGAATATATTTTTATAAAAGGGCACAATTAATTACATCAGACATTTTACATGTTAGAAAGTTAATAGAAGGAATTGATGTTGATTATTCACATTTAATGGGATGTGCAGATTATAAGATACCTCAAGTTATGAGATGTTTAGGAATGTTGGATTTTTATAGTGAACTTGCTGATGTAGTTGATAACTATCAAGAAATTTCATATGGTAGTGATATGGAAATTGAAATAAGGGCTAATAACTTAGTTGTTATTAATTATATTTATGAAAAGATGAATGGTAAAGTTTCAAGAATGGATATAAATGATTATATTTGGTTACTTGGTCAAGATAAAAGTAAGATGATTAAACCTTATCATAGAACTAGAACTATTTATTATTAAAAGAAGGACTTATTTGAAAAGTCCTTTTAGTTTGTCTAGAGCATCGTCTACTTTATCTATTTTTATTTTAGCTTGAACGGCAGTAATTACTTCTTCGATTTTATCTTCTGGGATGTCTATACCAGTTGCATCTTCTAAAGCTTTTACTGGATCCTTCTTAAAATTTTTTGCGAATTCTTTATCATTTTTAATTTTATCTATTATTTCTTCAATCTTTTTCTTTATATCTTTCATAAAATCACTTCCTAAAAATATTATATATTATTTTTCTTATTCTTCAATAATTTGTTATTATAGTGATAGGTGATATTATGTTTGTTGAATTTGATAGAGAGATAAAAACGATAGATGAATTAGAAAATTATTTAATAGAAAAGAATATTAATTTACCAAAATATAGATGTGCTGTAATAGCTTTGATTCTTGATAAAGATGAGAATATATTGTTACAGAGAAGAGGGCCTAAATCGAGAGATGAATTTAATAAGTTAGAAGATATAGGCGGAGCTTTTGAAGATAGTGATATAACTTTTAGAGATGCGATGAATAGAGAGATTATTGAAGAAGTTGGAGAGAAAATTAATTATACAATTGATGAATTAGTTGGAGCTGCTTTAGTTAATAAGTTTGATAGTAGAAGTGATACTTATGTTAATTGGTTATTCTTTTTATATAAGTGTACTTATATAGATGGTGATTTGTTAATAAATGAGCCTGGTAAATGTTTGGGGTATGAGTTTTATAAGTATGATGAGTTGCCAAGAGAAGAAACTGCTAAGACAACTTTAGAATTTTGGGATTACTATTATAATAAAAAAGATACATTAAGTGAGTAATGTATCTTTTAGTTTGAATCAACTACTTCAAATGTTATAACAGTAGGGATTTTGCGACCGGTTTCTTCTTTATAAGCAGGAGTTAATGAAGTCTTATGGAAAACTGTTTGAGTTGAACTTCCGCCATCTAGGTTATAAGCTATCTTAACATTCATCTTATATAATAATTCACGTAATTCATCGAAAGTCATTCCTGGTTCTAAGACAGTTAAAACAAAATAATCATGATTTGCATATTGACCGATTACTTGACGAGGATGTTTATCATAGCTTCCGTATGGACAAATTTCATCAACATTTTTAACTTTTTTGAAATTAATGATTAAAGGGACAAAACCCATAACAGCATCGACACAATCGTCATCAATCATATCTTGACCAGAACAGATTGGATCGTATATTTTTAAGTTACCTCTTTCATTAATACCTAAAATATATAATTCTTCACGTTTATCTCCACCATCAATCGGATTAGTATGTTGATAAGTTTCATTTTGATCAATTAATATTTTTCTATTTCTTATTAAAACACATTCAGGTGCTTTAGTTTTGGTATTAAAAATTCCAGCATTAATGGCAAATAAAATTTCATCTTTTTTCATAAAGTCTTTTAAAGATGTAGAATTTTTGTAATCAGAATTTGTTGTACGGACTCTTGGAAAGATTCTTTTGTTGTCATCCGTGTATTTAGTAATTTTAGTTATAATGTATTTGCACTGACTATTTTCATCAAATTCTTCTTTATAAGAAACGTATTTTTTATACTTATCAAAATTTAATTTTACGTACATATACATCCCCCTTAAATTTATGCGTTTATTATATAAAAATATGTTTGTGATAACAATTGAATAAAATAAATTTTTTTGAATTTTACTATATTTTACACTTATTGTTAATGAGATATGCTTTATGATAAATATAGTAGACTTTTAATTGTTAAGAGCATTTTGATTAATAATTGAAAAAATGTATTATAATAAAATTGAATGGATGATGGGTATGAGTTTTTTTAAGAAGGTAAAGACAAAGATTAGAAATAATATTCCGGCTGGAAGAAGATATATTGATAAGAAAATACAAGTTTATAATCAGAGATTTATTGAATTACAAAATAATGTTAATGATAATAAAAATAAAATAAGTGAATTAAATAAAAAGATTGGTAGTTTAGAATCTAAAATAGAATTACAAAATAAAATAATTAATGACTATATTAAAGAAAATAAAGCTAATGATGAAAGACAAAAGGAATTAGCAAATTTAGAATGGCAAGCTAAGGGAAAAAATATTTGGGTAATAAAAACGCCAATTCCTAATAATGAATATAAACAATTTTGGGGAGAGTATCATTATGCTTCATCTTTAAAAAAATATTTAGAAAGATTAGGTATTTATGTCTTAATTGATAATAGAGAAAACATATATGATGGAATTAATGCTGATGTTGTTTTAGTGTTGAGAGGGAAAAGGTATTATACTCCTGATAGAAGAAATAAGAAGTGTAAATATATTATGTGGAATATTTGTCATCCAAGTGAAATAGAAGATGAAGAATATGAGTTATATGATGCTGTTTGTGTTGCTTCTTATAATTATTCAAAAGTATTAGAAAATAAAATTAGTGTACCTATATTTCCTTTATTACAATGTACTGATACAGAGTTGTTTTATCCAGTAGAAAATAAAAAAAGAAAAAAATATGGATATATATTTGTTGGAAATACACGAAATGCCAAAAGAGATTGTGTTAATTGGGCGATAGAAAATAAAGTTAATTTAAAAGTTTGGGGAAGAGAATGGGAAAAACAATTTCCAAATTATAAGGATTTCGTTGTTGATGAAGCGGTTCCTAATGATAAGTTGCCTGATTTATATAGAGATAGTAAAGTGACATTTAATGATCATTGGGAAGATATGAAAGAACATTCATTTATAAATAATAGAACTTTTGATGCTTTGGCTTGTGGGTTACCAATTATTTCTGATTATGTTTTGGAATTAGAAGAATTATTTGGTGATGTTGTATTATGTTATAAAAATAAGGAAGAATTTTTTGAATGTATAGAGAAGGTTAATAAGAATTATAAGAATATAAAAAGAAGAGTTGATGAAGTATGGCCATTGATAAAAGAAAAATATTCTTTTGAAGCTAGAGCTAAAGAATTAATTGAGATTGTAGACAAGATAAAATAGAAAGACTGCTTATGCAGTTTTTTTGAATGGTTTTATGAAATTGAGTAATACTAAATAATGGTGAATACAATGAAAAAAGAAAGCTTTTGGAAACAAGGAATTACTATTGGAAATATTAAAAATTTAACAAGTGATATAGAAGTAGATGTATTAATTATTGGTGGAGGATTAACTGGATTAAGTAGTGCTTATTATTTAAGAAATTCTAATTTAAAAGTTTGTGTAGTTGAACTAGGGTATGTAGGGATGGGTGTTACTTCTAAAACAACAGGAAAAATTAATTATTTACAAGAAACTATCTATTCAGATTTAGAAAGTAAGTATTCTTACGATATAGCAAAGAAGTATTTTAATTCTCAGAAGTTTGCTATTCAAGAATTTGAAAAGATAATAAGAGATGAAAAGATAAATTGTAATTTTGAGAAGACTAAAGCTTATATTTTTACTAATAAAAGTAGTGAAGTTGAAAATATAAAAATAGAACAAAATATATTAGAATCTTTTGGAGCAAGAGTAGAAGAACATAGTAAGTTAAATAATTGTTTAAAATGTAAATATGCAATATCTGTTGATGATACTTATGCTTATCATCCTTTAAAATTTTTGTATTCCTTAAAAAAGATAATTGAAGATAATGGAATTAATATTTATGAACAATCTAGAATAAAAGAAATGATAAAAGTTAAAGAAGGATATGTTTGTTATACAGATAATTCAAAGATATTGGCAAAGAAGGTAATATTAGCTTGTCATTATCCATTCTTTTTAAAACCTTATATGATGCCAATGAAAGTTTATACAGAAAAGTCATATATTGTAGTTGGTAAAACTGAGGATTTTAAGAATGAGAGTTTGATTACCTCGATGATGCCAGTTAAGTCGATTAGGTATTATAAAGATGATTATGAATATATGTTTTATTTAAGTAATTCACATAATATTTGTAATAAGTTAGATGAAAAAGAGAATTTTGATAATGTTTTAAATGAAGCCAAAGTATGGGGAATTAAAGCAGATTATGTTTGGTCGAATGATGATATGATGAGTGTTGATAAAATACCTTATATTGGAAGATTAGAAAAAGATAATGATAATTTGTTAATTGGGACTGCTTATAGTACTTGGGGAATGACCAATGGTTTATTAGCAGGATATATTTTAAGTAATATGGTTAAGGGAATAAAAAATGAATATGAAGATATTTTTGATCCTTTAAGAGCGTGTTCTTTTTCTAATATAGGAGGATGTTTAGTTAACATTGGTAGTAGTTTAAAGAGTATTGTTGAAAATAAAGTAGTAAAAAATAAGAGTTGGTATAGCGATAAGGTTAAGTTTGAAACGCGAAATGGTAAGAGTGTTGCTATATATAATGATGGAGAGAAAGAACATGTAGTACTTAGTAATTGTCCACATATGGGTTGTACATTGTTATTTAATGAAGTTGAGAAAACTTGGGATTGTCCTTGTCATGCATCAAGATTTGATCTAGATGGTAAATGTATTAAAGGACCTAGTAGTTATGATATAAGTTATAAAGAAGAATCTTAGGATTCTTTTTTTGTGTTATACTTATTTATATAAAAGGAGTGTTAATAATGGGGAGAATGGAATTAGAAGTAAAAGTTTTAGATATAAATGAAGAAGTTTTTAGAAGAAAGTTAGAAAGTATTGGAGCAGAATTAGTAAATGAAGTTAAACAAGTATTGTATACATATGATTTGGCGACAATATATGGAAGATATGTTGATATATTATTTCAATTAAATAATTTTGAAAGTAAGATAAAGTATGATACTGCATTAGAAAAATTAAGATTATTATTTTTTGAAATTGATAATATGATTGATGTAGTAGATAGAAAATTATTAAATGAATTAGTTGGAGTAGATAGTTTTGAAAAGTTATTGGATAAAGATGATTTAGTTGATATTTTAAATAGAGAAGATTTCGATAGCTTTATGAAAAGATATGGGAATAATGATAAGAAATGGATTAGAGTAAGACAAACTAATGATAAAGTTACTATAGCAGTTAAACATATATTGGCTCCAGATAATAGTCATTTACAACAATTAATGGAGAATGAAATAGAAGTTGCTAGTATTAATCAAGCTAATAG
>CAVAGO010000071.1:7845-11246 GCA_963588075.1 bacterium
ATATAAGAGTTATCAAGAAAAAAGAAGAGTTACTTATTTATTAGATAATCATGAAATAGATATTGATACATGGCCAGGTATACCAACATATTTTGAAGTAGAAGGAACTTCTTATGATGATTTAGTAACTATCTTAGATAGATTAGGTTATACAATAGAAGATACTATTTCGTGTACAGCAGATGAAGTGTATGAGAAGTATGGTAAGTCAATGTTTGATAAAAGAAAATTGTTGTTTGAAGAAGAATAAGTAGGAATATTGGGATTCTTTTTGGTGTTAAATTAAGTGGGGTGTTATTATGGATCAAGAATTAATGGGAAAGTTTATTGCTCAAGAAAGAAAAAATAAAAGGTTAACTCAGGAGCAGTTAGCTGAAAAAATTAAAGTAGATAGAACTGTTGTTTCAAGATGGGAGAGAGGTGTGTCTGCTCCTGATATTTCTTTACTAAAAGATTTGGCTTTAGCTTTAGATGTTAGTGTTGTGGAACTTTTGAATTGTAAAAAAGAAGAAATAATTTGTAATAATGATGATGTAATGATTGGAGCAATAAAATTTTATAAAAATAAAACAAAGAAAAAAATGATGATAGTGTTAGGTATTATAGTTATTATCTTATTAACTATATTTATTACCTCTTCAATTGTTAGTAAGCGAAACTATTTTACTATTGAAGAAATAAGTTATAATGGTGATTTTACGACTTCTGGATATTATTTTGCTAATGAATTTGGTAAAAGTATACTTTTTATTAAAGATTTAGATTATTCGGGAATTGATATTGGCACAACTGATGAACCTTTAACTAATCAAATAGAAGTGAGCTTAATAGGAAGTGAAAATTTAATTCTAAAAGGAACATTATATTGTGATTATGAGTATTGCTCAATTTCTTCTTTATTAGAAGATTATACACTTACAGTAGAGTTAAATAATAATTATAATTTAGAAGACTTTTTTATTTCTATTTATTATATTGATGACAATTTAGAAACAAGAAGGTTATCTATACCAGTAAGTGATAAGAAATGAGTAAAATTAAATAGTTAATGGGCAGTATTTGCTCATTTTTTTATGTGATAGTTAATATATAATTTTGGAAAAGGAGGTATATGATGAAATTATTTGTTCTTTTGTTTATGTTGATGATGCCTGTAATTGTATCAGCTGAGGAGTCAGTAGAAGAATGGAAAACAGTTAGTGTTAGTGAAAAGTATTATCGAATGGTTAATTATTCAAATGGTTTGGAAGATAATAACAATATTTTTTGCCAAGAAATAACTCAAGATGATTATTATAGTTCGAATATAAGTGTCTATGCATTAAATTCATCTGTTGAGACTACTTATAAAAAAATGACTACTTCTATTGCAACTAATGGTTCATATTATAGATATAAGGTTGTTCTTGATTGGAAAAATATGCCTAAGATAAGAAGTTATGATATTATTGGTATTGGTTATTATTCATCTGTTAGTCCTAAATCCACTTCTGTTTTTAGTCAAGTTTATTGTACGTCGACAAGTAATTGTACTACAACTACATCATTTGTTGAACAAAAATTTACAAATGGTGTTGCTGCTGTATTTGTTCTTCCTACTAATACCAATATTATTAGCTTAACTCAAACTTATTATGTTGATGTAGAGAAAAATAGTTCTTCAACTATAATTAGTCAGGTTGCTGTAGGGGATTATTCACATGCTGTTAAGACAATATCTAAATCAAATGCATTAAATTTTTCAGTTAATAGTACTAATGGAATTGTACTTGATAGCGCAATAACTGATTACTATGATTCTATTAATTATGCTAAAGCAACTTGGTCTGGGAGTTGGTAAGAAGAAATGTTATATTTCTTCTTTTATTTTATTTGTTTATTTGTTTTTATTAATAATAATTATATAAATAAAAAATGCACATAAATGAGTAATAATTGCTCTTTAATTAGTGCATAAGTAATTGGTAATATATTTTTATAAAGAAAAAAGCATGCGTTATTTCTTTAGTTGACGGAAGGAGGTATAATGAATGAAAAATAATAAAAAAGGATTGTTAATATTTTCAGCACTTGTTCTTTTTATAATTGGAACAGGTGTAGTTAGTGCAAAACTTATTTTTGGAATATGTGCTACTATTGCATCTGGAAATACTTATTCTAGTGGTGCAATAACTGCTCCGTATGATAATGCTCAAATTGATTTGACTCCTACAAATTTT
The DNA here is from genome assembly GCA_963588075.1 of bacterium. Lineage (GTDB taxonomy): Bacteria > Bacillota_I > Bacilli_A > RF39 > UBA660 > Coprovivens. Next base: position 10,065 of record CAVAGO010000071.1, read on the forward strand.
ACGGATACTTCATATTCTAAAAAGACTTTATTAACAATTCAAGTGAAATCAGGAAGTTCATATGTTACTGCGGTTTCAGAAGTAAAATCTTTGGCTTATGCATGTCATTATTTTAATTATTCTGATATTGGTGCTGGTACATGGAAAGTAAGTTTGAAACAAGCAAATGCTACAGGTACAATAAAATATGCAGGTATGACAGCTGAATTGGGTGTTAATAGCAATTCATAATATATAAAGTAATCTATGCGAGCTTTAATTTGGCTCGCATAGAAAATTTTTAAAATAGGTGATTATATGACAGATATTATAGGTATTTCTTTTAAGACTGTCTTAAGAGATAAGATGACAAAAATAATTATTTTAATTATGAGTATTGTTTTTTTCATAGGGACAATAATTTCTATTTATCAAAAAGGAATTGAAGATAATGTAATTCATAATTATAGTAAAGATGATTATTATGCGCGTGTTTTAATGGTTGGAAAGATTGGCAATATTGAAGAACATATAGAAGAGTTAAAAAATATTAATCATATTCAAACTGTTTTAAAAATGTATGATTTGCCACTTATAAAATTTACAAGTGAAGATTTTAAAACAAAAAATACTGATGGTAAACTTGTCGCTTATACTGCAGATAATAATTCACTTCCGGAACTTACATCAGGAATTGAGTTTCCCGATAATGAAGGACTTTATTTAATTTGTCCAGAAGTAATGTATGCTAATTTAACACTTTATGGAAATAGTGATGTAACTAAAATAACTAATAAAGATAGAATTAATATTAAAGATTACTTAAATAAAACCTTATCTTTTTCATATACAGCATATGATGAAAATGGTGAAATGTTTAGTAAGAGTATAAATGTAAAAATGATTGGAACTTATAAAGCAAGTGAAACTAATTTAAATGATAATGTTTGTTTTATGAATGAAAATTTGAAAAAGACTGTGTATTATGAAGCATACTCTTTTAAAAATAAAGAATATGATTATGAAGAAATGCCATTAATGCTTGTAGTTGATAATTATCAAAATATGGATGATGTTTTAAATGAACTAGAAAATTTAGAATATGGATATAACAAATTAGTAGTAGATATTCCTGATTATTTAGAAGAGTTAGATAATTCAATGACAATATTTAGTTCAGTTATTTTATTAATAAATTTATGT
>CAVAGO010000072.1:0-10906 GCA_963588075.1 bacterium
TTTCTAAATAGTTTAGTTTAAAAAAGAGAGTTTTAATTACTCTCTTTTTTTTTCGACAAATAAATATAACATAATTAAAAAAAAGTAATGTAAGGAGTTTTACATTTATGCGTTTTTGTTTATTTTTACTAATATCACTTCTTACGATTAATAGTACATTTGCTAATAGTACAGTACCAATAACTAATAATTCTTCTAATATATTGGAGATTTTAAATAATTTAGATTTGAGTAAATTTACATTTTATTTAATATTAGTTGTAGTAATTATTATTATCATTTTATTTTTATTATATAAGACATTTAGTTTTATATCTGCTAAAGTCGAAGATATAAAAATCGGTTCTTTTTCGATGAAACTTAAAAAAGGTGAAACGGTTACACCCAAAAAAGAGTCTATTAATAATATCATCGATTTAAATTCAATTTTCAATTTATTTGAAATAATGACAAATGCAGAAGTTAAAATAATTATTAATGATACCGTATTATTGATGAAAGATATACATTCAATCGAAGATGAGTACGATAAAGATGTGAAATATATATTTGAAAAAACTTTTTCAATGATCGAAAGTGATTTACACGATAAATTAGTTTCATTAGCTTGTAAAATCACCGGATTCGATTTAATCAATATTAAAAATACTAGAGAATATTTCTTCATTTGTGATTTACTTAATGAATATAACAAAGTGTGGATGAAAGATGCTAAAGATATTACTAGAAGAAATGGTTTTGTCGAATTTTTAACAGATAGGACTAAGTCTGAACCATATATAATGGAATTGTCAAATGCAATTAATCAATGTATTGATATGGGAAAACTTGAATCGACAGATATTTCTAAAAGTGATATTGACGGTATTATAAGTGAATCTTATAAGGATTACCATTCAACGCTTGAAAATATGTTCTTCAATTTGGCCACATTAAAATCTAAAATGCTTAAAAAACGTGAAGATAAAATGAATCACATTGAGGGAAATATTGATGGCACCAGTAAAAAGATTATTGAAGAAATGAAGATGTATTTATTTAAAAAAATTAATGATCAAGATGATAACCAAGTAAGTGGTAATAATGAAAAAAAGAAGTAATTAAATTTATGGATGTAGGATATTCGTATCCTACATCTTTTTTATTTATATATTATTCATTTGAGGATAGAAAATTGATGAGTCAATTTCTATAAACTTCAAGGAGATTAAAATGTCAGATGAAGAAATGTTTGAAAATGGTGAATTTGTTGGTGATGATTCAAATGAATTTTATCAGAACAATCTTAATTCTCATGATGATGAGTATTTTGAGAATTTTGAAAAAGCTGATAAAATGGACGATGATGATTTAGCTGAACAAGCTGAATTTGACCGTCTGGATGAAATTGACGAAAAACGTCATCAATCACAAATTGACGCATTTAAAAAACACACTGATTTTTATGACCGTCAAATTCAATATATCAAAACTAGAAATGAAATGGCACAAGAGTGTGTAGAAAAAATGGAAAAACAATTTAGTTTCAATTTCTAATTTTTGATATGATAAAAGAAAGAGAGTTTAATTACTCTCTTTCTTTTTTTTTTGTAAATTGTCGATTTTCGACATTTTAATATAAATTAACCATATACAAAAATTGGGAGAAATGTTATGTCTACCAAAAAATATAATAATGCTGCTACAGAATATGATAATACTGTCGAACCTTCTAAAAAGAAAGGTGGACTATTATCGAAAATGAAAAGTGCTCTAAGTGATGGTTTGAACACTATCTCCGGTGGAACTTTTTCAAAATTAAATGCTCTGGTTAGCGGATTAAAAAACTTTGATTTATCTGCATTTGCAAATAAATTAGGAAGTAAATTAAGCGGAATGTTGAAGTCGTATTTAAATAATGCTATTAGCATGCTAAAGGATATGGCTTCCGACACATTAAAATCGTTAAAAAATGCTGGTAAAAACTTTATTTTAAATATGGCTGAGCAATTTTACAATGATATTAAAGCTACTTTATATATAGAAGATATTATTTTTGCTCAGACTATTAAAGCATTATATTATAGCGGTGCAGATTTAGCATATAATGATCATTACATACGTAATCAAGCACTTACTAGAGATTGGAATTATACGCTTGAATTTATTGATGGAGAATATAAAATAGATTATTCTCTTGAATATGATAAACTTGAAACTGATCTTAAAAAAGCTGCTAGAAGTGGAAGTTATAAAAATATTGAATATATTTTTGGAAAAATGATTGATAATCGAAATAAAGTTGTTTCTGAAATAGCTTCTATCGACAATTCATTGGAAAATACAACTTATGATCAAACACATCAAAAAGCTTTAAATACTTCGAGAGAAACATTAGTTAAAAATCGAAATAAATATGATAGTCTAATTGTATATTATACTAAAGTATTGATAACTTATGGTTATTCGTCATTATCAGCTTCTAAAGTTAAAAGATTGATTACAAATACAAATGGAATAGTTCTTCCTAAATACTTTGGTACAACTGACGATAAATACAGTAAAAAATATAATTTTAATACATCCGATATATTAAAAATGATGCCTACATTTACACAACATCAGTTAACAAATTCGGATAAACAAACATTACAAGATATTGAAGAAGATCTTAGCGAAATTGAAAAAGAAACTGATGATTTGAGGGATGATGCAGAAACTGATGAAATTATGAGCGATTTAGCTGAAGAATGGGGAGACGGATTAGTGTCTTGGGGTGTTAAAAATAATACTGATACTACAGCTTTATCTAAATATGCGTACAAAACTGCATCTTATTATAAAACTAAATCGAAATTAGAAACTTGGAGAGCCAATTATAGAAGTAAACAAGCTTCTAATACAAAAGCAATGTCTGTTTCAGCACTTAAAAAAGGCGTTAATAAGACAATCAAAGACAATAGATCTAGATATCACAAAAATTATGACGGTTCATCTGTTAAATATCAAGGAAGTATGACTACAGATTTTCTTGATAAAGCTGGTTCGAATGACGAATATATAACATTAAGAAACAACAATATTAAATCCATTTATATTCTTCTTTCAAGTAAAGAAATTTATGGTAATAATTGTATGGTTAATGATATTTTTTACAATAGATGTAAGATGAAAACTATGACTACTCTTATGAGTTCTTGGGATAAAGCTAAAGGATTACTTGGAGCATCTTCATTAGTTCAATCGATCTATGATATTCAAGACGTAATTGATAGTTCTGCATACAATTATACTAAAAAAGTTGAAAATTATTTATTTGATCCTGCTAAAAATACTGAACTTGGGGATGTGTTTACTGGAAATTTTTCTGGGTTCAATTCTCTTCAATACGATACTGATATAGATTCGGTTACACTTCCAGTTATAGATGAAACTTCTGGAACAATTGTGAATACATCAAATGTTGCGGACGCAATTAAGAATTATAATAATATTCAACCTCCAGCAAGTTCATCTACTACTTCTAATGAAACTACAACTGATGAAATTGATAAAAAGATTAATTCTACAGATGTTTCGACTAAGAAAAAATTACTCAATACCACTAGATATCTCAATAAATTACCAATGGTATCAAAAAGAGATATTATAGTAAAATATATGACATGGTTTTATAACACTTTGATAGACACAAAATTATCAGAAACTATTGCAAAATATTGTTTATCGACGTTAGTTTATAAGATAATTGGCAGAAATAATATTAACAATACTAATCAACTTCAAGATTTGTTTGCTGACACAACCAATACCAATCTTACTAATAATCTTACAAACATGATTTCGATTGGAAATCTTGGATTATTAGACGAATATTTGGGTCTATCATCAAAATATGATAATGAAACTGTAAAAACTATTGTTGATACTTATAATACAATGAATTACATAATGTCAATTGAAGTTAAATCGATATCATTTGCAAAAAGTGTATTTACTTATGATAACGACTATACTAAAACATTAGCTAAACAAAAATTCTTAGCTCAAATGGACCAATTAGATAAGTTGGTTAAAGATGGAAAGACTAGTAGATCTGAAATTTGGGAACAAAAAGATAAATTTACTAAACAATATGACGGTTTTGATAGATTTGGTATATTTGGGGTAGATGAAAGATCGGGTTTCCAAGTTAAATATACGAACATTGAAACTGGAGACTGGAATTCTATATTAGTTTCAAATAAAGGTACATTCTTTGGTGGTTCTGATAATACTAAGAACAATGGTATCAGATATTTAGATGAAGGTGCTGATGAAATTGTAGCTACAAATATTACAAATGGAACTTGGACTATATTTGAAAAACTTGGAGAAGTATTTTTCTTAAATACTGATGGTGATCTTTATATTTGGAATGAATCATCTTCAACTCCAAAACTTTTATTAAGTAAAGTTGCTAAAAATTACGATTTCATTGAATTTAAAGATTTAAATTTCTTATTTATGGTTGGAAAAACCAATAATGCTGGATTATTATTCTTTAGAAATGGTAATTTTGATACATTGGTTAATACTGGTGTAGATTTTAGATATTTTATAGATAAAAATTTATTATTTTTCTATTCTGAAAAATCTAGTGTGCCTATAATATCTATAGATAAATCGACAGGTTCTTATAATAGAGTTACTAACGATTCAGTTATAGTTACAACTCCTATTCCATTTACAATTGTATACACAATTACGTCTATTTCATTTGTTACTAATCCTACTACTGGAGCAGTTATAACACAAACTAATAGACAAATTACTTACAGACATCATCTTTTATTTGGACGTCAGGATGGTAAAGGTGTTTATGATTTGGTAAATACTTCAACAATTGAAAATGAATATGATACTTCTTGGGAAATTAGTTCAGATTTAGTTTTCAGTAATGAAAACATTCATTTGATTCAAATAAATAAAAAGATCTATGCGTTTAAAGATAATAGTCCAAATACCGAAATTGGTCATGGGTATATTATTAGTCCTATTTATACTCGTAATATTACGACTTATGACATTATTACAGATTTAAGCAGCAACCAAATAGAAGATGAATATGAAAGCGTCGATCTTATTGAAGATTATGCAAATGCTCATAATTTTACATTAACTGATAACAATATATTATTCTTTACTATGGAAGAAAAAGAAATAGATAGTTCAACAAATCGAACGGTTTGGGTACAGAAATTCTTTTCTCATAGAGATACTAATAATATCTCAAGAATGTCATCGGTTAATGATGATCGGATGAATAATATTTCATTTTATAATCCTAGAAAGAATGATGATGAATTAATATTTGCTATAGATTCTTCATCAATTTTATATTATTATAATAAATCTTCTAATTCGATCATCAAGTTATTTAATGATACCAAATTTTATAAATCTGGTTGGGAATTTATTGATATCAATAATAGATACGCATCTTTATATAACCCATTAGTATCTTCAGGTTTGATATTATATGATAAATATTCCAATACAATAGTTAAAACTAATATTATTTCCGGTTATTGGAAAATGATAGAAGGATATAAATATTACTACGCTATCTCTCAAAATGGTACAAACAAAGGATTTAAATATAGTAGTAAAGGTAAATTTATATTTAGTGATGTTAGTGAAGCTGATGTTGGAAGATATGATATTCCCGGATATGCTTACGATTCAGATAAAAAACGTATTTATTTTGGTGTAAATCGATCTAAAAATGATTTTAGTACAGATTATATCAATTATGATATCGATGAATACGTTTATCTTCAAAACACTTATACATTATACAAAGATATCGAAAAATCTGATAATAATGTAGCAGATACAATGTTAAACGAAGTTACAAACACTTTAATTGGAAATACTAGTGATAATTATACAATAGTATCAGATACTAGTGGTACTCCAGATTCAAACACAGAATATTTTATTAAAGATTCGAACGATAATTACATTTCAGTTGGATATATAACAGAATTTGATCCAAATGAGACATACTATACTAAAAAAGAAACTGGAAATACTAGTGATAATTATACATCTATTGGAGAAATTAAAGAAAATTTAGCTTCTAAATGGGATACTTATAAAGATTCTATTGAAGAAATGGAAAAAAGTTCTCCGATTTATGTCGATATGGTTACTACTGCTATGGCTAATACAGAATTTGATGTTGATGACGAAAATATGCTTCAAGATATCAAACTTGATCTTATTCTTGGAGATGAAGGTAAAAATTCTACTGCTTTTTTATTATTAGAAGATAATAATAAAAAATATTATATTAAAAATGAAGAAGATAAATATAAAAATTTATCTCCAACCTCAAATGAATGGAATATGATTTATGATAATGCTACATCTGCATTTTTGAATGCTGATGAAGATGATATCGATAATATTCCACATTCATAAAATATAACTAGAGGAGTTTAAACTCCTCTAGTTATTATATCTTTTTTTTTTTAATTATATTTACTTAAAGTATCTATTGCTTGTTGAACTTCAGCAATTTTAGCATCCCAGTTAGCAGCTACAACATTTGGATCTCTTCCAAACATTTCGGCTTTTTCAATAGCATCATATTTACTTTCTTCTAATTGAATTATTTTAATTTGTAAACTAGCTATTTGTTTTTTCGTATTATTAGTATTGTTTGATTTGGTGTTTTGATCAGTTGATTGTTTATTTATAGTAGGTTGAGCTTTAGTAATTGTATTTTGAATTTGTTTAGTTTGATGTTTTGGTTTATTTGATGTTAAACTAACTTTAATAGGTTCTGATATTGGTTGTTTAGGAGGTTCTTCTACTTTTTAGTTGAACCTCCATTCGCCAATGCATCTTGATGAGATCTGCTATATACTTTATAAACTAACCAACGATTTAAACTTTTCCAAGATTTAACTGTTCCACCAGCGGGATCATAAATAAGTTCTCCAATCGCATTAAATAATACAAAGTGATGTCCACCATAAGTACGTTTATCACTGGTTGTATTGAAATCTACAACTATAAATAAAATGTTATCTTTACTAGGTAACATATCTAAACTACGATATTTACCCGCTGCATCACTAACAAATATCTGTCTACAATAATGATCTTCGTCACCAAGCATTTCGAATGCTTTGCTCATTAATAAATGCTCATTTGCTCCACAAGTACAATCGCTTTCCATCACATTATCACCCAAATTTCCAGCTACAGCCCTATCATAAATTTCATTTATTCCTTCTGCAGTGAGACGTTTTCCTGTAATGATTTGTGGAATAGCAATCATACTCATGAATCTACAACCGTATTTATTGATATTTGTATACAATTTTTTATCAACTTGAAACAATAGATTTGAACCGGGTATTTTTAAAAATGGGACTTTACTTGCTTCAGATTTCTTTGCCATATGAAATAACCTAAAATATAATTACTGAAGAATCAATTTATATGATTCTTTATCTTCTTTACCATCCGCATTTACAAATAATCCGATCTCCGGATCTTTTTCAGTATCAGATTCAAACTTATCAACAACAGTTTCTGTAAGAAGAAGATAATTTTTCCATATTGTATTATACAAATTGCAAGCTTCACGATTAAAATCAAACGGAGTTATTGATGATTCTGTACTTACAGTAGCAGGATCGATAAACAATCCGTTATCACGCATGAATTTATTGAATTCGATATAATAATCTCTAAGTTTACCAGAAGATCTAAGAGAATTTAATTTATTCAATTCATTTCTAAGTAAATTTTCGAGATTTGGAATTCTAGCATCTTTCGCTGCAGTATCATTCAAAATTTCGTCAATATAAGTTTTATCATAACTACCAAATGAAATTGAATACAATTTATCAGTAGTAGTAATAACTGTTGATAGACTTTGTCTTGCACTTTCCATAGATGGTTCGCCGTGTATACCATCTTTATTATACTTCATATCTGGAGAACCATTTCTATTATACACAGTAAGTTGAACACCATTTGTACCAAAGAAATGTGTATGGAATACTTGAAGTAAATTAATAGTACCATCGACGTTTACCCAATATTCAATTCTTTTATTTAATGGAATAGATTTATTTGAATTGTATTCTTCGATTTTCTTAATTGTATCGATTACTGGAGATGTACTACTTTGAATACTTTGAGTTATTTCTGTAGTAATATCCTCCAATTTATTCAATTGATTGGATGTGCTTGTATTCATTTTATTTGAAGCACTTAATATAAAATTATTAATCATGTTGGATTTTCTCCTATTTATAGTTAATTTTTATATATAGTTTTGTTTTTAATCGTATTTTATGAACATTTTACATTAATATATAATATTTCATTAAATATTATATTTATTTTATCCAAAAAAGGAGAAAAGATGTGTCAAATGTTAAAAAAATCTTTATTTACATTGGTATTACTATTATTTTATGTATTTCCAGTTTTGTCGGAGGAAGATTCCTCAGACTTGCAAAAATTTCAACAGATAGCATTGGAACTGAACAAACAATCGAGCAACTCAACAATAAAATCGTCGAACTCCAGTCAAAACTTGACAAGCGAATTGAAGAATGTGAACAGCTCAGTTCAAACATTGAATCAACAAGAACTAGAATCGATGAGTGTTTACTCATTACTAAATCAATTAGATCTTCAATTGACGAGCTTACAATTACAAGTGGAAACATTAAAAACATCATCCAAGAGCTTAGAAACCGAATTGACTTATACGAAAAACGAATTAATGAACTCGAAACTTCTTTGTCAACAGTTAAAGACAGCCTTGACCAGTAATAAAGATGATACTGGTATAATTATAAAAGAAATAGGTGAATTAACTGAAAAAGTTAAATTTTTAAATGAATATGTCGATAAAATGAAGAAACGAATTAAATTTGCACCTTTGGGAGCCGGAATATTAGGAATTGGTTGTACAACTGGTTCTTTTATATTGTCTCAAGGTTTAGATTTTGATGATAATTCGTATAATAAAGATGCTGTCATAATAGGTGGATCTATTATATTTGGTTCAGTTTTGATTTGGACTTTAGGCGAATATGTTTTTCAAATTTGGTAAATTTGTACATAATAATTGACTATATTATGTATTTATAAAAAAGAGAGGTTTCGAATATGGAAGATGATTTTGAATTGGATTGGGATAACATTGAATTCGAAGAAACGGATAGAAATGTTGAATCGTGTGATCCTAACAAATTTGAAGAGGATGATGAATTGGACGATTCGTTTATAATTAATAATATTGATAGACCTCTATTAGATGATATAGATACAAACTTTAGTGAAGATGATATATTAGATGAAGATTTATTATAAAACTTAAATAATTTATTATTTATATATTATAATAATGAATCATACCTATATAGGAGGTCTCTCATGGAAAATGAGAACAACGTTAACGTTAATGAAGTGGGAACTGCAGGTGCAGTTCGTAGTACAGGCGCAGTAAATAGGAGTGAAGTAGAAACAAAATCGGCTTCTAAAACTCCTACAGTTGCAAAGAAATCAGTTAGAAATTCTGATATGAATTTCGTATTGATTTCAGTCGGTCAAGGTGGTTGGAAGATTTCTCGCACACTTGCAGATTGTCTTCCAAATAATCCATTCTGTATTGCTGTAAACACAAGTAATCAGGATTTGGATCTTACAGATCTTCCTGATAATCAGCGTTTTAAGATCGGTGGCATTCATGCAAATGGAGCTGGACAGAATCGTAATAGAGCAAAACTTTATTACAAAAACTTTTCAGCTGAAAATAATTATGAGGAACAGATGGATGTAATTAAAACATTTATCTCTCTTTATGAAGAAGTTATTTTCAATCCAGAAAAACAGAATGTTGTCATTGTATCTTTCACTGCTGATGGTGGTTCAGGATCTGGAATTGGTCCTATGTTTACAACAGCACTTACAAACTATGTAAATTCTGTTAGGAATTTCATGTTTGATGGAAAAACTTATGAAATCGATGATGCAACAAACATTGTACCAAGACCGGTTGTTATCGGATTGGTTCCTAAATGTCGCATTGCCGAAGGTTCAGGAAAACTCGAAAACAATATCGAATGTTTCTTGGATATTCAGAAAGCAATTGACCACAAATTAGGACATTTCTTTATTGCAGATAATAATCTTGATGAATCTGTAAAGTATAACAATACTGAAGAAATGTACAATATTATCAATGCACGTATTGCTGCTCCATTAATGAAGTTCTTGGGAATTGAAATGAATTCAGATATTAAGTGTATGGACCTTCAGGATAAGGTAAATGCTCTTAGAATTTCTGGTGCGTCTTCATTTATCTCAGTAGAACCAAAAGGTTTATTCCAGTATTGCGTTCCACATGGACAGAGTATTACAAGAGTAATTTCAATGCTTAAACTTGACCCTACAGATCCAGAATCTCAGAGTCACATTGAAAAGAAAGCAAAAGATACATTGAAAGAAATTGATTGTATCTCTCTTGACAATACAAATGCATTCTTTGAGGTTGATAGATCAGCTCTTGAAGGAATTGGTTCTATTACTAAAGAACTTCTTGAAACATCTATGCTTGCTCTTATTGGATACAAATCACTTGGTTCAGTTATCGAAGACTTGAAATATCAGTCACATAAAGTAATTGAAGCAAATGATAAGAAACATTCAATTATCAAAGAAAATGCAACTGGATTCGATTCAATTGAATCAGACTCAAAAGAACTTTCAAGCCGCTTCAGTTCTAACACAATGGACCAGAGTGCAATTAACGATTTGTTCTAATCTGATTAAAAAAAAATAAAAAGAGGATACATTATTTAAATATAATTATCCTCTTTTTTTTTATAAAATATATATATATATATAT
>CAVAGO010000073.1:0-10799 GCA_963588075.1 bacterium
AAAAAAATAGCGGTTTTAATACCATGTTATAATGAAGCTAAAACAATAGATAAAGTAGTTAAAGATTATAAGAAAGCATTACCTAATGCAGATATATATGTTTATGATAATAATTCTAAAGATGGTACTGATGAAATAGCTAAAAAAGCTGGTGCTATTGTTAGATATGAATATAAACAAGGTAAAGGTAATGTTATTAGATCTATGTTTAGAGATATAGATGCTGATTGTTACTTAATGATAGATGGTGATGATACATATCCAGCAGAGAATGCTAAGGAGATGTGTGATTTAATCTTAGAAGGTAAAGCAGATATGGTTATTGGAGATAGATTATCTTCTACATACTTTACTGAAAATAAAAGACCTTTCCATAATTTTGGAAATAGAATAGTTAGATGGTTAATTAATACATTATTTAAAAATAATGTTAAAGATATAATGACAGGTTATAGAGCATTTAGTTATGAGTTTGTTAAAGGATTCCCTGTATTATCAAAAGGATTTGAAATAGAAACAGAAATGACTATTCATGCTGTAGATAAGAACTTTAAGTTAGTAGAAGTTCCTGTTACCTATAGAGATAGACCAGAAGGTTCAGTATCTAAATTAAATACATATAGTGATGGATTTAAAGTATTAAAGACTATTGCTACATTATTTAAAGAGTATAAACCAGCTATGTTCTTTAACTTATGGGCATTATTATTCTTAGTAGTTGGAATTATTATCGGTATTCCAGCTTATGTAGGATATTTTGAAACTGGTTTAGTAGAAAAGTTCCCAAGTTTAATAGTAAGTTGCTTTGGTATTATGATGGCTTTACTATTCTGGGTGACTGGTATTATCTTACAAGTAATTGCTAAGAAACATAAACAAGATTATGAACTATATCTTAACTTATTAAGGAAAGAAAAATAATGAAACCATTAGTTTCAATTATCGTACCAGCATATAATGCCGAAAAAACAATAACAAAATGTTTAGATAGTCTTGTTAACCAAACATTAAAAGAATTAGAAATCTTAGTAATAAATGATAATAGTAAAGATAATACAGAAAGCATAGTGCAAAAATATGTAAAAAAGTATAAAAATATAAAGCTTTTCACAAACTCCAAAAATTTAGGCCCATCCGGTGCAAGAAACAAAGGATTGGAAAATGCTCAAGGGAAATATATAGGTTTTGTTGACTCAGATGATTATGTAGACAAAACTATGTACCAAAAAATGTCAGAAGCCATGACAGAAGACATAGATTTAGTTGCATGTGGCCGATACAACATTTCTTCAAATGAAATAAAACCAATTATCAATCAAAATGAGACAAATAATCCAAAAGAGTTTTCAAAAACTTCAAATTACATAACTGAAAAACTCTTTAAAAAAGTGGTAATAGAAAAACATAATTTGCGTTTACCAGAAAAATATTCCTATGCTGAAGATTTTGCATTTCTAATTAGGTATAAATATTACGCAAATAAAATGATTATTCTAAAAGAACCTTTATATTATTATTTGGCAGATAGCGAAGGTTCAATAACAAACTCACACAACGAAAAAATATTAGATATAATATCAGTTTTGAATAAAATGATTTCTTTCTTCAAAAAAGAAGGAGTATTCGAAAAATATAATTACGAAATATTAGAAGTATGTGCTGGTTACTATGTAAGAAGGATAAAAGAATTCAAATATTATGATAATACAAAATTGCAAAAAAAATACGTAAAAGAGTTCTTATCGTTCTTTAAGAAGAATTTCAAACACTATAAAAAACAAGTAAATCTTTTCAAAACGAAATATTATCGTTTTTACAGATGTTCTTGGCCATTAATGAATCTATATATAGTATTTCAACAAATAAGGAGGAAACTTTATGCAAAAAAAATTTAAATTCAGTGTAATTATTCCTGTATATAAAGTAGAAAAATATCTTGCAGAAACGCTTGACAGTGTAATAGAACAAACAATAGGTTTCGAGAATATAGAGGTGATTTTAGTAAATGACGGATCACCAGATAACTCCGAAGAAATTTGTTTGAAATATCAGGAGCAATATCCAGAAAATATCGTTTATATTAAACAAGAAAATAGTGGTGTTTCAACAGCAAGAAACAACGGCTTAGCTAAAGCTAACGGAGAATATATCAACTTCCTAGACAGTGATGATAAATGGGAAAAAAATGCATTCAAAGAAGCCATTAAATTATTCGATAAGTACAATGATATTTCATCAGTAATATATCCAATGCAATTTTTCGAAGCATCAACTGGAAATCATATTTTAAATAGATTATACAAAGAAGAAAAAATAGATATAAGAGAAGAAACAATGCATTTAAAATTGCAATCGTGTTCAATAATATTTAAGTCTTCAGCTATAAAAGGAAGAAAATATTCAAAAGATTTAGTTATTTCAGAAGATGCGCGTTTAGTAACAGAAATTTTACTAGATAATCCAATTGTTGGTGTAGCAAAATCACACTATTTATATAGAAAAAGAAAAGAAGAAAACTCAGCTATACAAACATCAACTACAAAAAAAACATGGTATCTTGACACCCCTAAACATTGTTATAACTATCTGTTAGATTTAAGCGAAAAAAAATATGGTAAAGCATTAGAATACGTACAAAATTTAATTATATACGATTTAAAATGGAGGTTAACAAATAATCCGAAATTGGTCCTAAACGAAAAAGAATTAGAAGAATATTATAATTTATTAAGAAGAGCATTGAGTAAAGTAGAGGACACAACAATCGCTCAATTTCCATTATTAAGCAATGTTGAAAAGCTGTATTTATTAAATTTCAAATACAACAGCTCTGATATGTATACAATAAATGAAGAAAATGTAAATATAAAAGACTCAATAATCTGCCCTAAAAGTAGTGTTCCAGTGATAATTGACAATATTTTAATAGAAGGTAATAATCTAGAAATATACGGAAAAATGCCAATTATAAAAAACGTTGCAAAAGAAGTTTATTTAGAAGATTCAAAAGGAGAAAAAATATATTTTGAAAATTACGAACTTGATAGCAAATCAAAAATAACAAGAAACATATGCATCGAGAATAATTTTAATTATATTGGAATTAAAACGAAGTTTTCTCTAGACGAACACAGAGATTTAAAATTAATGGTATCAAACAGAGAAGAAGAATACCAAATAAGATATACATTCAGTTATAACTCAATTTTAAATAATACATTCTACAACATCTATTTAAGAACAAAAAATTATTATGTATTGCATCGTAAAAGTAAATTAGTTGTTAAAAGAAAAAATCCACTAAATGCAATTTTATTAGAGAGTAAATGTGCACTAACCTTACTAAAAAAGAAAAAAGTAGCAAGTCTTGTTTATAGAACATGCGCAAGCTTATACAAATTAATAAAAAGAAAACAAATATGGATAATATCAGATCGTATTCAAGTAGCTGGTGACAATGGACAAGCTTTCTTTGAATACATGCAAACTATAGAAAATAAAAATATAAAAGTATATTTTGATATTGGGAAAAATGCAAAAGTATATTCTGAATTTAAAAAGAAATATGGTAAAAAAATATTAGAGCATAAATCATTTAAACATAAAATATTATATTTAAATGCAGATAAAATAATTTCGTCTCAAGCTGACAATTACGTTTATAATCTTTTTGGAAGAGGAAAAAATTACATAGGAGACTTATACAGATTTGATTTCATATATTTACAACACGGTATCATCTATAATGATTTATCTCCATGGTTAAATATCAATACTAAAAACATGCTAATATTTGTAACATCTTCAGAAGAAGAATACAATTCAATAGTTAAAAGTTACAAATATAATATGCCAAAAGAATGGATAAAATTAACCGGTTTACCAAGATACGACAAATTATTAAATAAAGACCTTAAAAAGAAAAAACAAATAGTAATAATGCCAACTTGGAGAAATAAATTAACCACAAATATAGATGTAGCAACAGGACTGAGAAAGTACAACCCACAATTTAAAAACAGTGAGTACTTTAAGTTTTACAACGAGTTAATTAATAACGAAAAATTATTAGAAGCTTTAAAAGAGAGTAAATGCAAAATCAAATTTATGCCACATCCAAATATGATGGCTCAAATAGATGACTTTACGCAAAATGAATACGTAGAGTTCAACAGGGGAGAATCAGATTATAGCAAAGAATTTAAAGAAAATAGTTTATTAATAACTGACTATTCTAGCGTATTCTTCGATTTCTCATATTTAAAAAAGCCAATTATCTTGACACAATTCGATAAAGACAGTTTCTATGAAGGGCAACTATATGACAAAGGATATCTTGATTTTGAAAAAGATGGTTTTGGGCCAGTTTGTTATGATGTAGAAACTGCAGTAAACAATATAATAAAATACATAAAAAACGATTTCAAAATAGAAGAAAAATACAAAAAAAGAATCGAAAAATTCTACAAATACCAAGATCAAAACAATTGTAAAAGAGTATATAAAGAAATATTAAAATTAGACAATCAAAAAAGAAACTAAAATTATTCAATATCTCATTTTCCTTTAATAATGTATAAAAAAATGATAGAATAATAATACAAGGTGATATGATATGAAACAGTTTTTCAAAAATATGAAAAAATATTATAAATACGCAATTAGATCAGCCAAAGCAGAATTAAAAAGCGAAGTAGCTGATTCAAGACTAAATTGGCTATGGTGGGTAATCGAGCCATTAGCATTTATGTTAATTTATACATTTGTATTTGGAATGATATTCCCAAATAACACACCATATTTTGCTTCATTTGTAATGATCGGACAAGCTGCATGGGATTTCTTTAATAGGATGATATCAGGTAGCTCAAAATTAATAATAAATAATAGAGATTTAGTAACAAAAGTATACTTACCTAAATATATATTGCTATTTTCAAAATCCTTAACTTATCTATTTAAAATGGGAATATCCTTAGCATTAGCATTCGGTCTTATGATATTTCAAGGAGTTCCATTCAGTTGGACATTCATACTAATAATCCCAGTAATCTTTGTCTTATACGTTATTTGCTTTGGTATAAGCATGATTTTAATGCATTACGGAGTTACACTTAACGACTTGAGCAATTTAACTAATATTGGATTGAAAATGGTATTCTACTTATCTGGTATTTTCTATAATATTAACGAAAGACTAAAAGGTACACTTGGATTTATCCTACTAAGAGTAAATCCAATCGCATTTTGTATGAACGAACTAAGAAAAGTTACAGTATTCGGTAAATTACCAAGTATCGAAGGATTATTAGTTTGGTTAGTAATAGGATTAATATTATGTGGAATAGGTATTCACGTTATTCATAAGAACGAAAATAGTTATGCGAAGGTGATATAGTATGACAAAAAAAGAAGAAACAAAAAAAGAAAAAAATATCGCTGTAACAGTAGATAATTTACATATTACATATCGAGGATTAAAGAAAACTTCTATAAGAGCATCTTGGAAAAACTTTGGTGGTAAAGTAGAACTATTCCATGCTCTTAAAGGTGTAAGTTTTGAAATAGAAGAAGGAAAAATTCTTGGTATCATCGGTAAAAATGGTGCTGGTAAATCCACTATGTTAAAAGCAATCGCTGGTATCTTTTCCCCAGATAAAGGAAACATCGACCTACATGGTAGATCAATATCTCTATTGTCAATCGGTGTTGGTTTTAATAAAAAACTAACTGGTAAAGAAAATATCTATTTATCTGGAATGTTATTAGGATTCTCTGAAGAAGAAATAGCAGCCAAAGAAAAAGAAATTATCAAATTTGCTGATATTGGAGACTTTATTAATAAACCAGTAAAAACATATTCATCAGGTATGTATTCAAAACTAGCTTTTGCTATAACAGCAATTCTTGAAACAGATATAATGTTAATAGATGAAGTTCTATCAGTTGGAGATGCTAAATTCAAAGAAAAAAGTTACAACAAAATGAAAAAACTTATTTCAGACGATACACGTACAGTAATTATCGTATCCCATAGCCTTGATACTATTAAAGAACTATGTAATGAAGTACTATGGTTAAACGATGGTGAAGTAGTTATGAAAGGTTCAGCCGAAGAAGTAATACCAAAATATGAAGAATTCATGAAACAATAGGAGGGTTTAAAATGAAAAAGATTATAACATATGGAACATTCGATTTACTAACACCAGGGCACATTGCATTATTAAAATATGCAAAAAGTTTAGGAGACTACCTAGTAGTTGGTGTATCTACAGACGAATTTAACGCAATAAAACACAAACATTCATATTTAAATTATGAAGAAAGACGTATCATAATGGAAGCTATTCGGTACGTAGATGAAGTAATCCCAGAAGAACACTGGGAACAAAAAGTAGGAGATATCGAAAAACACGGTATCGATACTTTAGTAATGGGTAGTGACTGGGCAGGTAGTGACAAATTCAAATATCTAGAAGATTATTGTAATGTCGTATTCTTCCAAAGAGTTAGTGATTTCTCATCAACAAACTTCAGAAATTTCGTAGCAGAACATAAAGATGATGTTGTGCTAGGTGAAGAAGAATTAGTTGGAGTTTATGCAGAGGGATTCAACGAAGATACAAAAGATATGAAAAAGTCACAAGATGCTTTAAAAAATAGTAAAAAGAATAAGAAAAACCAATAATAAAAACTGCCAATTATTGGCAGTTTTTTAAAAGGAGTATAAATATGAAAATAATCCTATCAATCATAAAAATATATTTAAAAATAGTATATTCCATAATCAAACTATTTACGAAAAAGAAAAATCAAGTATTCTTCATAAGTAGACAAACCAACAAACCATCATTAAATTATCAATTACTTATTAATTATATAGAAGAACACGATAAAAAAATAACAATAAAAGTAAGCTGCGGGAGAGTAGCCGAAGGATTAAACAAACTAATCCATTCCAATAAAAAGAATATTCTAAAACAACTACCAGCTCTATTCAAAGAGTTATGGGGATGCTTCAAATACTTCTTGTTATTACATAAGCAAATGTATTATATGGCAACTTCTAAAGTAGTAATAACAGACGGATACAATCTAATAATAAGTTGCTTAAAACACAAGAAAAATACTTGTATAATCCAAATGTGGCATGCTCTAGCAGCCATCAAAATGTTTGGTTATCAATCAATCGGTAGAACAGATGGTATGAATCCTAAAACAGCAAAAATCTTAAATATGCATGCTAATTACGATTATATTTTGTCTGGTTCAGAAGCAATGAACAAACCATTTAGTGAAGCATTCAATACAGATATCAAAAAAGTTCTTTCAATAGGTACACCTTACATAGACTATCTATTAAACTTAAAAGTAAATAAAAAAGAACTTCTAAATGATTATCCCGAACTACAAAAGAAACCAATCGTTTTGTACTCACCAACATTTAGAAGAAATGGTCGTGATGCAATTAAAGATGTCATAGATAGTATCGATACAAACAAATATAATTTAGTAATTACATTACACGAATTAGATGCTGCTAAAGCCGAAAATAACAAAAAAGATGGAGTATTAATAAATCCTAAAATAGACTTTCCATCATTATTAAAAATAGCTGACTATGTAATAACTGATTATTCAGCACTAATGATTGAAGCAGCAATTTTAAAGACAAACATTTTATTATACGTATACGATTACGAGCAATACGATGAAGAAAATGGCCTAAATATAAATCTATTCGAAGAACTACCAGGTTACGTATCAAAAGATATAAAAGATTTAATAAACGTAATTGATAAGAATAACTATAATAAGAAAACTCTCTTAAACTTCAGAGAGAAATTTATAACTAATCTAACTAAAGATAGTACAGAAAAAATATACAAATTAATAAAAGGAGAATTAAAATGATAAAGAAAATAAAAAAAGTTTTAATTGATCTAGCAAAGAAAAACGTATTCTTAAGAAAAATATTACGAAAAGCTAAAAATCTTCAAGGAGATATGTCATACAAAAAGTATTACAAAAAATACAAAGTAGATGACAAAACAATTCTTTTTGAAACATTCAATGGCAGAACATATGGTTGTTCTCCAAAAGCTATATACGAAGAAATGATCCAAATGAAAGAATTCAAAGATTATACATTCGTATGGTCATTCGTTGAACCAGAAAAACATGAAGTAAAACCAAATAAAAATCTAATAATAATTAAACACGGTTCACCAGATTATTACAAATACTTCTCAATGTCTAAATATTGGATAGTAAACTCAATAGTAGAAGAAAGCATCGAAAAGAAAGATGACCAAGTATATGTTCAATGCTGGCATGGAACACCATTAAAAAGACTAAGATGTGATATCGAAGTAGATGGTGCAGTTTTAAACACAGTTGAAGAAATAAGAAAAAGAAACGACATCGATGCAAAAAGATTTGATTACTTTATATCTCCTTCAAAATTTTGTACAGAAAAATTTACATCAGCTTTCAATCTTAAAAATCTAGGTAAAGAAAACATAATCATCGAAGAAGGTTATCCTCGTAACGACTCATTATTCCATTACACTGAAAAAGATGTAAAAAGAATTAAGAAAAAATGGAATATTCCAGAAGATAAAAAAGTTATTTTCTATCTACCAACATTTAGAGATAATCAACACGAATCAGGAGTAGGATACACATATAATTTAGGAATAGATTTTGATTCATTAAAAGAAAAATTCCAAGATGAATACGTAATTCTTTTCAGCCCTCATTATTTCGTTGCTAAACAAGTAGACGTTAGTAAATACGAAGGATTCGTAATTAACGTAACAGAAAACGACGATATAAACGATATGTATATTATCAGTGATATCATAATGACAGACTATTCAAGTGTTTTCTTTGATTTTGCAAATCTAAAAAGACCAATGCTATTCTATATGTATGATTTAGATATCTATAAAGGCAAACTAAGAGACTTTTATCTAGATTTAGATGAACTACCAGGACCAATAGCAGAAACTCAAAAAGATCTAGAAAAGAATTTACAAAATATAGATAAAGAGTTTAAAAAGAATAAAACTAAATACGAGAAATTTAATAAAAAATTCAACTATCTTGATGATGGCAAAGCAGCTAGAAGAGTTATAAATGTAATATTCAACTTAAAGAAAGATAATTAATCTTTCTTTTTTTCTTGGTAAAAAGGAAATACAACTCAACACCTTGTAAATATAGGGTAGAGGGAGAATTATAATATGACAAATTATGAAGAAACAAAATTAACAAAAAACAACGAAAAAGTGATAGATAATATGTACAGCGAAATATCAAACATAATTGTAGAAAATAAAACGAAAATAATTTACCAAATAAATGATGCTTTAGTAAAAACAAATTTTATGATTGGAAAAATAATTGTAGAAAACGAGCAAAACGGAAATATAAATGCCGAATACGGAAAAGACACGTTAAAAAAATTATCCAAAAAGTTAACGAATCGATTCGGTTCGGGATATGGTTTATCGGGTTTATACAATATGAGATTATTTTATAATAGGTATAAAAATTTCCAACCACTGGATGGAAATTTGAGTTGGAGTCATTATTGTTACTTAATATATATAGAAGATGATAACGAAAGAAGTTTCTACGAGAATGAATGTATTAATTCAAAATGGTCAAACTATAAATATACCCACTGACATTTTAAAAGAACCATATGTATTTGAATTCTTGGGAATTAAAGAAAACAAACCAATACTCGAAAGCGATTTAGAAAAAAATTTAATAAATCATTTATCTTCATTCTTAATGGAACTAGGAAAGAGTTTTATGTATGTTGGAAATCAAGCACGAATAACGCTAGACAATAACACTCATTATTATATAGATCTGGTTTTTTATAATAAAATCTTAAGGTCATATGTTTTAATTGATTTAAAAATGGATGATATGAAACCAGAATATGTTGGACAAATGAATATGTATATTAATTACTATAACAAAGAAATTAAAGATGAATTTGATAACGAAACAATAGGTATTATTCTTTGTACTGGTAAAAAAGGTGTAACCATGGAATATGCTTTAGGTGGACTATCAAATAATATATTTGCCTCGACATATACTTATTACATTCCGAACAAAGATGAACTAATAAATGAAGTAGAAAAAGTATTAAAAATATAAATAAAATAAATTCCAACAATCATTCATATATTTATATAGGTGATTCTATGTTATTACAAAACATCTCTACATACTTAAGAAATAACTCATATAACATAAATATAAGTAAAAATAATTTATATATAAATAACTATTCCAAACTAGACAACATAACAGATAAATATATATCCATCATAGTAGATAATCAACAACTATCTATTAAAGGAAATGATTTCAAAGTAATAAAGATGTTAGATAAAGAAATTCTATTTAATGGCCAAATAGAAAGTATCGAAATAACTTATCTATAATGATAGAAATTACTATTACTACAAGATCACCTAATAAAGCCATTAAATACCTAAATAAACTAAAAATAAACATCTATAATATAAAATACAATAAAGACTCAATAACCCTTCTAATAAGCCAAAAAGACCTAAATAAAGTAAGTAAATTCTACAACTATAAAATAAATAAAATATATGGTAAACAAGAAATACTAAACTACACCAAACAAAACAAAATATCAATAATCTATCTAACTATCTTTCTAATCTTTATCTTTACCTTCACTAGAATAATAATAGATATCGATGTAATAAGTGAAAATAAAAACTTAACATCTCTAATAC
>CAVAGO010000074.1:0-10625 GCA_963588075.1 bacterium
CTTATATATGAAGGTCTATTTCCTTTTCTAGTATCTCCATATAATGTAAATTGTGATATTGAAAGTATTTCACCTTTCTCATCAATTACACTTCTATTCATTACATCATTTTCATCTTCAAAAACTCTTAAATTAGTAATCTTTCTTACACAATATTTAATATCTTCTAATGTATCTGTTTCAGTAAATCCAACCAAAACATTTAATCCTCTACCTATTTCACTTACGACTACACCATCAACAGTTACTTTAGATTTATTTACTTTTTGTATAACACATCTCATTTTTTACTTTTCCTTTCAACTTCAATTAAGAAAGGCAATGATTTTAAATCACTAATAAAGTTTTCTAATTGTGAAGCATTTGTTGTTTTTATTGTTACTGCAAAAACAGTATTATCAATTTCTTCAATAGTTTTAACAGATTCTATATATACATCTTTTTGTGAAGCTTTAGTAATAATATCAAGTAATTGATTTTTACCTTTTATAACTTTAATAGTTAAATCAGTTAAATATGAAGATTCACTATTCATATTCCATTCTACATCTATTAATCTTGTACTAGCTTTTATATTAGGACAATCTTTTTTATGTACAGCAATACCTTCACCTTTAGTTATATAACCAACAATAGGATCTCCCTTAACTGGTTTACAACAAGTAGCTATAGTAACTAATATATCATCAGTACCAGCAACTATTATATCTCCTTTAATTGCTTTATTACTTAAATTACCTCTATTAGTAACTTTACTTAAGTAAATATCCATTACATCTTTTTTATCTTCAAATAATAAATCAATTATATAACCAGCGGTATATCTTAAAGAACCAATAGATAAATATAAATCTTCTAAATCATTAGTATGTGTATCTTTAAATACTTTATTTAAATTTTCTTCAGTTAACACATCAGAAAAAGATAACTTTCTTCTTCTAATTTCTTTTTCTAACATTTCTTTACCACTATTAACATAGTTAGTTCTATCTTGTTTACTGAAATAAGATTTAATTTTACTCTTAGCTTGACTAGTTTTAACAAAGTTTAACCAATCTTTATTAGGATTAGCTTCTTTACCAGTATTAATCTTAACTATATCACCATCTTGTAATTCATAATCAAGAGGCACTATTTGATCATTTACTATTGCACCAATAGTTCTATCTCCAACTCCACTATGAATACGATAAGCAAAATCAACTGGAGTAGCTCCCTTAGGTAACTCTAGAACATCTCCTTTAGGAGTATAACAATATATTAAGTCACTTAATAATTCGTTATTTAAGTTATTAGCAAATTCAACATCACTTTCAACACCATTATTAGCTTCAATGATATTTCTAAACATTTCAAGTTTATGTTCCATCATACTTTGTACTTTAACAGAACCTTTTTCTTTATAAGACCAATGTGATGCAATACCTTTTTCAGCAATTTCATCCATTTCATAAGTTCTAACTTGTACTTCAAATAATTGACCTTCTACACCAAATACTGTTGTATGTAAACTTTGATACATATTTTCTTTTGGATTAGCAACATAATCTTTAAATCTTCTTGGCATTGGTCTAAATTTACTATGAATTAAACCAATAGTTAAATAACATTCTTGTTCAGTATCAACAAATACTCTCAATGCCAAAATATCATAGATATCACTAAATCTTTTACCATTATCCATTTTATTGTAAAGACTATGTACTGATTTAACTCTTCCCTTTATCTTAAACGGAATACCATTCTCAGTAAGTATATCTGAAATACTTTGTTTCATTTCTAGTAAGTATTCATTTAATTGTTCTCTAGAAGCATCTAGTTTTTCTAAAATATCATTATATACATCAGGTTTAGTATAACGTAAACATAAGTCTTCTAATTCACTCTTAATACTATTAATACCTAATCTATGAGCAATTGGAATTAATACAGCAGTTGTTTCATTAGCTTTTTGTTTTTGTTCTTCAACAGTTAAAGCATCCAACGTTCTCATATTATGTAATCTATCAGCTAATTTTATAAATAAAACTCTAACATCTTCAGAAAGCCCCACTAATACCTTTCTTAAGTAAGCAGCTGAAGAATCTTTATCATCAGATAACTCTAATCTATTTATTTTACTTAAACTTTGTACAATAGTTGCTATTTCTTCACCAAATTCTTCTCTTATTTCTTCAACAGTAGCTTCACTATGATTAATAGTTTCATGTAATATCGCAGAAGCTAAAGTTACATAATCAACATTTAAATCACAAAGAATATTCGCAACTTCCAAAGGATGACTAATATAATCATCACCATTACGTCTTTTTCTACCCTCATGTTTAGCAGCTGCAAATCCATAAGCGTTATTAATAACATCTAATTCATCTTGTTTTTTTATTATCTTTTTTATTTTTTCATAAAGTTCATCATAAGTAATAGGTTTTTCATTATTTTGTATTGTCATTATCGTCATCTCCTATCAATATTACTCAAGATTTTAACTTTGGTAAAACAACCTCATCAATTTCTTCTTGTTTTTCATTTTTAACATTATTATTCATATATTTATTATGGCAATAGTTAACAATTAAACTATTATCAGTATGTAGTATATCATCAACCATCTCACATAGTTCCAAACCAAAAGATTGCGACCATTTATTAAAGCGTAAATAATCCCAAATATCTTCTTCTTTAACACTTTTAAATCCACTCTGTCTTAACATTCTTCTTTTACTTCTCAAAGCTGGTTTAATTCTATTATAAAGTTCTTCTTGTGACGTCAAAACTATTTCTTCCATAATATCACCTTTAACAAAATACCCTGACACCACCATTATATAACAAAAAAACAAACTTATAAAGGAGAAACGCCTACGAAAAATAAATTTATAAAATCAACTTTCATCCTCTTAATAGGTGGATGTCTAACTAAAATATTAGGTCTAATTATTAGAGTAATCTATACTAGAAATATCGGACTAGAAGGAATAACTCTAAATTCTTTAATTGCTCCAACATACTCACTTTTAATGTCCTTAGCAAACTTCAATATGATCGTTTCTATAAGTAAACGAATAAGTTCTAATGCCCCACCTAAAAAAGTAATTATCAATTCTTGTTATATTATGTTTTTTTTAAATATATTACTAATAGCTATCATGTTTCTCTCATCCAAATATATTAGTATTCACTTATTAAAAAACAAAGACACTTATTACCCATTACTAGCTTGCTCCCTAACGCTCCCCTTTATCTCCATCGGTTATATTATAAAAGGCTATTTCTATGGTAAACAAAATATGACCCCTCACATGGTAAGTAATGTTTTAGAACAATTATTTCGTCTCTTCATCATCTCTCTTATCATTCCCAAAATAACTAAGTATGGTAAAGTTATAACAGTTACAATATATATCTTACTAAATATCATAAGTGAATCTATCTCTATAATAGTCTTCTTACTATTTCTACCTAAAAAGAAAAAAATAACTAAAGAAGAATTAAAATTCGATTATACAGAAACAAAAGAAATTCTTTCTATTTCAATTCCCTCAATAAGTGGACGCTTACTAGGTAATTTAGGTTTCTTTCTTGAACCAATCCTTCTAACAAGTATTCTTACATATAAAGGATTATCTATTAATTACATTACTACTGAATATGCTATATATAATACCTATGCCATAAATACCCTCCTATTCCCATCATTCTTCATATCAGCCATCTCTAATGCCCTATTACCAGAAATCTCAAACTATTATAGTAAAAATAACATTCAATTAGTTAAAAGAAGAATTAAACAATCCCTTCTTATCTCCTTATTAGTAGGATTAATCTGTACCATAGCAATTCTCTGTTCCTCAAAATTCTTACTTAATATTCTCTATCATACTGATGAAGGCTTAGAATACATCAAGATACTTGCTCCATTCTTTATTCTCTTTTACTTAGAATCTCCTCTAGCTAGTACCTTAACTGGTATTAATAAAGTAAAATCATGTACTATAATAAGTACTACTGGTATCCTTATTAAATTAATCTTTATTATTATATTAGGTCTTCTAAATTTCAAAATATATTCTTTAATCATAGCTGAAATAATCAATATCATCTATGTAACAGTATTAAACTTTCTTACATTAAAAAAAGAACTCCACTCCTAGAGTTCTTTTAATTTAATACTCAAATAATAAACATATCTAAGACTTCTTAACTATATAAATATGACTCTTTTTATATAATGCATAAAATATTTCATCCAAAGAAATATTATTATTCTTTAAAACTTCTTCTAACCATTCATTAGTTTTATTTATATATTTTAAAGTATCCTTCTGTACCACACCTTCAATAATAATAGGTAATGGTAACGATCCTTTCATCTTAAATGGTTTATATTTAAATATCGATAAGTCTCCATTTGTTTCCAAAAAAGCATATTCTACTTCTTCTATAGAAGTAACTTCATTCTTTCTTAATTCTAATAATAAATCATCAATTGAGTATCTTTGACTTACTAAGTTTTTATATACTATCTTTCCATCATTTATAATTAATGTTGGTTTACCACCAAACACTTTATTAACTACTCTTACTTTAACACTTAAATAACCCAAAACCAATTCTAAAACAACCAACACCCCAATCGGTGCTATTGCTAACCAAATACTTTGATCAGTTTTTTCAATACTCAAAGCAACTAATTCAGCTATCAAAATAGACACAATCAAATCTATAATACCTAGCTGTCCAACTTCTCTCTTACCCATAATTCTATAAGCAAATACAATAAAAAAATAAAAAAATACTGTTCTAAAAATTGTATCAAACATAATATCACCTAATAATATTATGGTAATATTAAATACTTTTTAAACATAATATTAACTAGGTGATCAAATGAATTTCTTAAAAAAACATTCTTATATCTATAAATTTATTCTTTTTATCTTAATAATTACTACTATTCAAACATTTATTAATTTAATATTTCCAATTAATAAAAAAACTAACCAATTAATAAGTTTAATAATAATTCTTATTTATTCTTTATTTTCTGGTATCAAAAAAGGTTTACGTAGTAATGAAAAAGCTTATCTACAAGGTTTAAAACTAGGAAGTATCAACATTCTAATTTTATACATTCTAAGTATCATAACTCTTGATTTTAGAATCACTATTAAAAGAATCTTATATTATCTAATTATAATTGGTATAACTATTTTAGGTAGTATAATTGGTATAAATAAAAAAGGCACTAACTAATTAGTGTCTTTTAAGATATTTCATTACCATTTTCATCTTTAAATAACGTAAATACTATATCATTATAAGAAAACTTATTATTTTCAAGTACTTCTAAGGCTTTATCACTATTAAATATTATTTTATCATAACCAACTTCATATTTATAAGATAAACCATCATATGTTATTGTTCCATTTCTACTTAAGACAATTTGAGCAATCTGTTCTACATCATTTTCATCTTTATAATAACCTAAATAAGTACCAAAAGATATTTTACGTCCTTTAACAGCAAGATTTTCTAAATTTTCATAAATATTTTCATCACTAGCAGAAACATATTCTTTATCAGAATTATCTGTTTTTAATTTACTAATAGCACTATTAATATCTTTTTCATATGTTTCATATCTACTAATAACTGTCTTTATATCATTTTCAAAACTGTTAGAATTAACTTGATAGAACACTAATTTGTACTTAGCATCAACATAAGATTTCTTAAATTCTTCTAACAATTTAGCAGTTGAAGTCTTAATATCAGAATCATAAGTAGTACCATTAATTACCTTATCTAATCTAGTATAAGCTCCATATTCACCATTTGAAGTTATATGTATATACCAATTAACTTCTTTAGTAGTTACTGAATACAACATATGAATAGAATATAAATGATAGTACTTAGTACTAAAAACTTCATCTTCAGTTATATAAAATATTTTTAAAGTATCTTGTTCATTTTTATCTTGATATTTAACTAGCATTTCTGGTGTACCATTAAAATCCAAATCAACTATTGATACATCGTATTGAGTATAATCAACCATTTCTTTTTGAATAAAGGTTGCATAAGAATCTCCCCATGTAGTACCAGTTTCAATAGCAATAGTTCCATCTTCGTTAAGTTGCGGTCCTCCTAGATTATATTTCTTTTGCATCGAAACAAATAAAACAACACCAACTAAAACAACTAACACACCTAAAACCATAATTATTACTTTTTTATTCTTACGTGGATCTTTTAAATTATTCATTAATAACTTAGTTTTATCTATTATCGGTTTCTCATCTTTTACTGGTTCAAGCAATTCAATTTGACTATTATTTTGATTATCATTCATATTATCACTATCCTATTAATATAATAACATATTAACCAATCCCCTACTATACAAATTATATCATAAAAAAAGATTCTTTTATCTAGAATCTTTTTCAATAGGAACTTCTTCATAAGGAAGTCCTTTTTCTCCATAATAATCTTTTATAAATTGTTCTCTATATTCTAACATTCTATCTTCTTTAATGGCTTCTCTCATTTCTTCAGCTAAATGAATTAAGTATCTAATATTATGTATTGAAAGTAATCTAGCTCCCAACGTTTCATTAGCAACTATTAAATGTCTTATATAAGCTTTACTATAACCACTTCTACAAGTATAACAATCACAAGTATCAGTTAAAGGGCTAAAATCTTCTTTGTATTTAGCATTTTTAATATTTATCTTTCCATATTTAGTTAAGACATGACCATGTCTTGCTAATCTAGTTGGACTTACACAATCAAATATATCTATTCCACGACAAACATTTTCTACTAAATCAATTGGATCTCCAACCCCCATTAAGTATCTAACTTTATCTTTAGGTAAATACTTAGTAGAATAACCTACCATTTTATACATTGTTGGTTTATCTTCTCCAACAGATGTTCCACCTACTGAATAACCATCAAAATCCATTTTAACTAACTCTTCTACACAGTGACGTCTTAAATCTTCGTATTCGCCACCTTGAACTATCCCAAATAAAGATTGTCTTTCATTATTAAAAACATCTTTACCTCTCTTCGCCCATCTTAATGTTCTTTCAACACTATTTTGAACATATTCATAAGTAGCTGGCCATCCAATACATTCATCAAAACTCATCGCGATATCACTATCAAGTTTATTTTGAATTTCAATAGATTTCTCTGGAGTAAGCAACAAATTATCACCATTTAAATGATTCTTAAACTTAACTCCTTCTTCACTTATATCTTTTGGATTAGCTAAACTAAATACTTGAAATCCTCCACTATCAGTAAGTATTGGTCCATCCCAATTCATAAATTTATGTAATCCACCAGCTTTATCTACTACATCTTCTCCAGGTCTTAACCACAAATGATAAGTATTAGATAAAATAATCCCTGCATGACAATCTTTTAATTCTTCAACAGACATAGTTTTAACTGTTGCAGCAGTCCCAACTGGCATAAACATTGGAGTTTCAAAAGTCCCATAATTAGTTTCTATAGTTCCTAATCTTGCATTAGTTTTACTATCTTCTTTTAATAAATTGTATTTAACTTTCATAACAATCCCGCCTTAAACAAATAGATTATACCATAAATGCTTTTTAAATAAAACTTGCTTTTTTATAAAAAATCCTTATAATAAACAGAACCAAAAAGGAGGAGTTTTTATGACAAATATACCAGTAAGTCAATCACTAGAATACCTAAGAACAAAACTCTATCAAAAAGAAAGAGAATTCAAAGGCTTTGAAGGTTTAACAGAAAAAGACTTAGCTAATGTAGCAAAAAAAATATATCTTAAACAAGAATATGGTCAAGCATCTTCTCCACAAGGATATAGTAAAGACAATTTAACAAAATATATGGCTATTTTAAGATATCTTACTAATCCAAACATTCATTTAGAAATTAAAACTTTCGATGAAAGAATATTATATTTAATAATGAGCGTTGATCCAAAACTTTTAACCTTTAAAGAATTCCTAAAATGTAATATTACACCATCTCGTACTATAAATAATGAAAAAGATCCAAAGAAAAAAGCAGAACTAATTGCCAAACGTGAACAAGAAATTCTAGAGTTACAAACTCAAGTTAGAAATCAAGTTGGTTTTTATGACTCACGCTTATTAAGATACGAAGAACTATATTTTAAAAAATTTATGATTGAACATGAACTTATTACTAAAGTAAATCAAGATTTCATAACTAAATTAATAGCTATCATTCCTTTCGTTACATCATTTAATTCAATCAGTGATGAAAGATACCAAGTATTACAAGATAAAGCCCAAGTATGGCTTTCAGAAACAAATACAACTAACGATTTATTTACTGCTGCCTATAGTTGTTCTGTTCAAAAAGATACATTAGGTCTTAATAACATCTTAGAAGAATTAATATTTCTAATATTAGTTGGTGATCCAAACTTAAGCTGCTTACAAATATATGAAGAAGAATCTAAGATGGATGAAGTACAAAGACGTTGTCTTGAAACATTTAATTACTATAATATAAATTTAATACATTTAGAAAAACTATACCATGAAAGATTCTGTCCTAAAAAAGAATTAAGTCCTTGGACATTTGATTAAAAAAATATACTTCAAATGAAGTATATTTTTATTTTACTAACTTTTTAGCTTGTGTTTTCTCTTTTACAGCTAAACAAAGTTTCTTTCCAACCATTTTAACTGCAACTATTATATAAGCACAAGAAAGTACCATATCAGCATAATTAAGAGCCATATTAACTGGTAAATTAGGATAATTACTTAAATCAATTTCAACAGTTCCTACGCTAGTTTCTTCTATATCTACTAAATAAGTTAATTCATCCCCAAATACTGAATAATCATACAAGAAACTAACATCACAATGTTGCATACCATTACTAGCTCCTGTATCAGTACATACGTTAGTAACTTGTTGCATAACAGGCGTATACCCTTCTTCTGGTGAACACTCAATCTCAATTATCTCCTCTAATGTAACATCATCTTCATGTGTCATATTCTCTCTTGAAGAATATTGTGGTCCTCCGGATTTCCATACATACCAATTAGTTTCATCAAGATTAATACTTTCATCATTTTTAACTAAAGAATCATTAATTTGATTTAAAGTATGAGCATTCCCATAAATACCAATTTTTGTAAATCCATGTTCTTTACATATTCTTTCAAAAGACTCCATCAAACTATAATAATCATTACCCGAATAATAACTTTCAAAATCTAAAAATACTGGAATATTCTCTCTATTTAAAGTAACCCTATTATCACTTAATTCTCTATCTAATCTAGTTAAATAATTCTCTAATCTCTCTTCATAAACAGAAACTTTCATATCATAAGATACACAAAAATATAAACCTAAACTAATATCATTATTAACTACATTAACTATTTGATTAGTACATTCATCAATATAAGAGCCACTATATTCAACATAATTAGCAGGATCTCTTGCTACCTCAACTATTACATAATCAGAAATTTCTTTAACTATATTCCAATCTATATTAGTTTGATAATCACTTATATCTATCCCACGAGCTACTGCATAACTATATGTAACATTATTATTAATCGTATTAACTGTCTTATATAAATTAGGTATTAAAATAGTATCTCCCGGATCAAGAACTTTCTTCCCATTATTATAAGAAATCAAATCATTCTCACTAAGTCCAAATTGTAAACCTAAAGAATGATAAGTATCTCCAATTTGTACAGTATAAGGTGAACTATATACAAGTTTATGCGAATTATTTAAACCTTTTTCTAAAATAACTTCTGATAAATCAAATTTCGCAGTTATATCTCCATCTAAATCTCTTTTTATTGTATAAGTTCCATCATATTTTATTTCGCTACTATCTTGTACTAAGAAACAATCATATTTACTTAAATCATAAATATATTGATTACAATCTACTAAATTACAATCTTTACCATAAACACCTAAATACATATCACTTCGATTAGCTTTATCAATAAATGCTTCTATTATTTCAACACGTTGTGCATTATTTAAATCTTTATTTTCCATAATTCCATCTATATTTAAATAAACCGGCATATCAATTTTATAATCTTTAACAATCGCTTGTAAATAATCTACATCTTTATAAATTTGAGCTAAATCATAGGCTTTTGTATCTAATATTAAACCTACACTTATATCCAACTCTTCACACTTATCCAATTTATCTTTAACTGCTGTAATATCATTCCACTCACTAGTACTAACATGTAATACTACAAAATTATTACTATGAACTTCAGTATTATATTTAATCCCAATATTTTCATATCCAACAGTATTTTCTAAACTATCATCTTCACTACGTTCTACAACATAAGTCTTAACCAATGCCCCAGTTTTACCAAGTGCTAATGGTGTCCCTAACCATAGTAATAGTTTTTCTAAAACATTAAAAAACTTTTTAACTCTTTTCATATAAATCCCCCTTTTTCAATATTCTCTATAATAAAAAAAGAATCTCTTTAGTTCAACATCACACCAATAAAAAAACGACATTTTACACATTTTTGTCGTTTTTTAAATCATTAGTAATAAAC
>CAVAGO010000075.1:0-10593 GCA_963588075.1 bacterium
TGTCATTATTGACCTCTTTTTATTTCGATAGGAGGTTCAATATTCCATGATGGTAATTCTGCTATTATATTTTCATTTTCTTGTGTTTTAGGTTCTGTTTTTACTTCAGGAAGATTTATAATAGCTGGTTTTATTTTTATTTCGTTATCAATTGGTTTAAATTGTTCTTCGTTCATAGTTAAACTCCTATATTAATATTTCTTTCGTTATTGCTTTTAGCATAGTTTTTAGCTTCCAAATTATTTAGATATGTTTTTAATTCTTCGTATTTTAAATTGTCTTGATTCATCATATTTTTATAATCGATTGTTTCAGCAAGTACTTTTTCTAAAGTATTACCGATTGAGATTCTTAATTTGTTTTTTTCTCTATTTCTTAATCTACTTCTTTGATTTAATCTGAATAATAAGAATAGATTACCTAATACTAAGATGATTATTAAGATAGTACTTAATATTTTGTTATTTAAAGTAATAAATATTCCAATAATACCTAGGATATTTATTATAAGAAGGATTACTATTAAGTCTTTATCTTCTTCATTAAAGATTGTTCCTAAATAGTTTTCTAAGTCTTGTTTTGTTTCATTATGATTTGTACCATCGGTTGTCTTAGTACTAAATTTATCAATAAGAATTTTTATATCTTCAGTATTTATTTCACCATTCATAGATTCGATTGCATTAATTAAGTAATTTTTCATAAGAGATAATGCTATTTTTTGAGTTTCATTACTTATTTTGTATGAATCTTTGTAAATGATGATATTACTAAGAAGAGTTAGTAAATCTGATTCATTACTATAAATACTTTCTTGTTTTTGATATAATCTTTCAGCTTCTTCGCGATTACCGTTGCATTGGATGATAAGATTATTTCTTAGATTATCTTTTTGATATATTTGTTCATTTGATTCGTACTCATATATTAAATTACTTAATATTTCGTCGATGCTTTTATTAGATTGTTCAGTATTTATTATTTGCTCTAGATGGTTTAAAACATTGTAGTAAGTGGATGTAATAGCTAGATTATCTTTTAATTTTAAAACATCTGGGGAGTATAGTTCTAATCTTGGCATTTTTATTTCAGTGTCTTGTTTAGTTTTTAGGAAGTTTTTCCATATTTCGTTTTGGTTATCTTGAATATCTTTTTCACTGTTAAGACGATTGAACCAAATATTTATTTTATCTAAAGTAGTTTGTTTAGCTTCATCACCGAATGAACCAATTGCTACTAGGTCAAGAACTGTAATAAAATCTTTATCTAATTTAGTTGGATTTTGTTCAGAAAGATATTTGTTTAACCAATTTATAGATGTTGATGTACGATGTAGTTTTAAATTTATTAGACAGAAAAATAAACTTGTTTTTTTACTATCTTTTTTTAAGGCGTTATTAAGTTCTTTTTCGGTATTTTGTCGATCATTTAATAACCATGATGTTAAAGCTGCTAGAGCATTTGATAACCAATAGTTGGGATTGTTTAAGATTAGTTCTTGATTTAAGTCACGAAGAGAATCTTTACGAATGGAAGAATTTTCAATAGCATCCATTAAAGACTCAGTTGTTCTTCTTACTTTGTCATAGTATCCGTACTTTTTTTCTATTTGAGAATTGTTATACATTATAGATTGACGAGCGTTAGTAATAATAGTTGTTTCTCTAATTTCCTTAACTAAACTTTTTACTTCATCGTTTAAAGTTGCTACTTTAGATTCAACCTTATTAACTTGATTATTAACGGTAGATACATTACTTATTACACCAGATAATTCTTTAGCTACGGCACCTAAATTCTCTTCTATGGTATTTAAATTAGCTGCGCTGATTGCAAGTGCTTCCATCCCCTTCACCTCTATTGTTAATTATACCATTATAATGAGAGAAATGTCATCAAATATGTATTAATATATGGACTTAAAATGATAATTATTATTTCATAGATAATAGAGATGATAAAAAACAAGATATACTTTCTTATAGAGTTCTTTATTACTTTTTTAGATTGTTTATCTTTAGTAAAAAGATATTTTAGAAGATTGTAGATGATAGTTAGGCTTATTCTAGTAAGAATTAAACTTATTATAAATGGAATTACTAGATATGGGACTGTGTATATTAGAGAAAATTTAATATTATATTTTGATAATACATTAAAAATAAAACCTATTTCAAAAGGTTTATAGAAGATATTAAATAAATTTATGATAATAGGTATTACTAATAATGAATATATGAATATTAAGGTATGACTTTTTAGCCTTTTGGTTATATTGTTTACTCTTACATTGGTGTTTTCTTTTATATTGAGACTTTCTTTGATTTCAGATTTGGTGGTAGATGGCTGAATTTGATAATAGAAGTATCCACTAATTAATCCGATTATTGAAAGAGTTATTAGAAATATGTAGATGTTTTTGTACTTTGATATTAGCTTTGTCATATGTTCACCTACTTAAATTTATTTACTTAACTCGGAAAATATGATAAATTATATTTAGTTTTATATAGTTAGAGGTGATATTAAATGGCTAAGAAAGTTGATAAAGAGGTTTTGGAAACTGAAAAAGTTAAACCAAAAAAGAAAAAGATGACCGCTAATCAAAAAAGAAAATTAATGATGAAGATTGTTGGTTGGATAATGGCACTAGTTATGATTATTGGTTCTCTAATATCTATTTTTGGAATGTTAATTTACTATTAAGAGAGCGTTAGCTCTTTTTATTTGGAGGAATTTATATGAAGTTTAAAAAGACTATTTTAAAGAAGTATATGGTTAGAAAAAATAAAAAGCAAAAAGATGCTTTTATTGAATATGTAAAAGAAGAATTAAAGGATTCTAAATACGATGTAAACGTTGAAAAAGGTGAGTTTGGTGCGAGAAATATAGTTATTGGGGATGTTAAGAAAGCAAAAGTATTATTTACTGCTCATTATGATACTTGTGCAGTAATGCCAGTTCCTAATTTTATTACTCCTACTAATGTAGGAATATATCTTTTGTATCAAATGTTATTAGTTATACCAATGATTTTGATAGCGTTTATTGGCGCTTGGGGAACTAGCTTGTTACTTCCTGATTTAAGTTCAATTGGTCAAATAGTTTATTGTTTATTACTTGTTTTGATGCTTTGTTTATTGATGTTTGGACCTGCTAATAAGAATACTGTTAATGATAATACTTCGGGGACTATTACTATATTAGAAATGATAAATAAGATACCTGATAAATTAAAAGATAAAGTTGCATTCGTTTTATTTGATTTAGAAGAAGCTGGACTTATTGGTTCTTCATCATTTGCTTCTAAATATAAAAAAGATATGAGAACTAAACTACTTATAAATTTTGATTGTGTATCTGATGGAGATAAAATATTATTTGTTTTTAATAAAAAAGCTAAAGATAATCTTAGTTTATTAGAAAATGTTTATACAAATACTGATAATGTTACAACACAAATGGTTACCAAAGGTGCTTTTTATCCTTCTGATCAAGCTAATGTTCCTTGTGGAGTTGGAGTTTGTTCTGTAATTAGAGGTAAAAAGTATGAATATATTGATAAAATTCATACTAATAAAGATACTGTTTGCAGAGATGAAAATATTGAGTATTTGGTTGATAAATCAATTGAGTTAGTTGAAATAATATAATAGAAAAACACACTTCTTAATGTGAAGTGTGCTTTTATTTTGATTCTTTTAGTAAATCTCTTATTTCTTCTAGTAATTTAACTTCGTCTGATTTAACAGGAGGTTTTTCTTCTTCTTTTTTCTCTTCTTTTTTAGCAAATAAGTTATTTAATATCTTAACTATTACGAAGACACAGAATGCTGTTATTAGGAAATCTACTGTACTTTGAATGAATAATCCATAGTTTAATTCTACTGGATTACCCCATGCTGTAAATTTTACTGATAATTCTTTGAAGTTAAATCCACCTATTACTACTCCGATTAATGGAAGAAGAATATTGTTTGATAAACTTGTTACAATGCTTGTAAATGCTGTACCAACAATAACTCCGACTGCTAAGTCCATTACGTTTCCACGAGCAATGAATTTTTTGAATTCGTTAAAGAATCCGTTACTTTTTTCTCCTAAGTCTTTTAGATTATCTTTGATATCAATTTTCTTTGAATCTTTTTTCTTTGCCATTTCTTTTTCCTCTTTCTTATTTTATGTAATCTGGATTATTTCTTTTTATCTCTTCATAAGATTTATCTAGATTACAGTATGCATCATAAAATGCATAACGTTGTTCCGTTTTGATGTCATTATTATCGATAATTCCTGAGAAGTTGTCAAGTGCATCTTTAAAATTGGAAATGTATCTTTCATTTAACATATAATCTACTACATCACATAGGATTTGTTTGTTTCCATACAATAAGTTTTCAGCGTTATATAAACTTCCTATTGCGGCGTATGCTACTAATTCGATCATTTCGTAGGCGCTTATTTCTAAGCGGTCGATACGGCGAAGACTTAATAATAAATCTTCTTCGTTAACGATAAAGTCTTTACCTCTTAAACCGAATGATGCCATACAATATTTAACTAGAATATGAGTTAAATCATCATGTTGCATGAGCATTGCTTTTTTTCGAGCGTTATTGGTAGATGAAATATATAAGTATTTGTTTTCTTCGGGTTTTTGACCATCGAATACTGATATGTCGTCAAATAGGACATATTTTATTGCTAGTAAGGCATTATTGTAGCCTTGACTTTCTTTGGTTGCATAGAAGATATCGTCTAAATCTTGAGTTTTACAAGTTATTAAATCTTTCATATTATCACCGATTTTATTATAGCATATCTTTTATTTTATTGATAATTGTTTGTGTTTCAGCGATAGATTCATTTAGTAGTTCAATACGATATGTGCCAAATCCTTTTAATTTACTTAATTTATCTATGTAATTAATTTTAGAATGATTAAATATGTGAGTGAATTCTTTGTATATTACTGGATATTTATTATTTTTGGTGTCTAAAAGATAAGCTTTATTATTTTGAATATTTAAAATATCATTTTTTATAATCATACATTCTGGAGTTCCATAAACGATTAATTCTGTTTGTTCTTTATTAGCTATTTTAGATAGTTGGTCTAAAGATAGTTCAACACTTAGTGTTACAGAGTTTGCATTTAACTTGATTAGTTTATCGATTGTATAATTATTAGCGACATTTAAGTAGTAATCTGTTCTGATTGTGTTATTTTGATGGTAGTTGATTACTGAACCAAACTCGGTACATAGTAGTCTTTCGTTAGTATATGGTTTGTGAGTTTGTAGTACTCTATCTAGTCTTAGATAAATGTTTTTATGCTCTTTATATTTTTGATATAAGGTTTCTTCTGTTACATATATATAATCAATATTATTTCTTAAAGCGATATTTAGTTGTTCTTCGTTTCTTACTAAGATACTTAATTTTGGAATTGATGTTGTTCTAGTTATTGGAGATGGTATTGTAAGTTGTGTTTCGATTGTAGGTGTTCCTTCTCTTTTTTTAATTAGGTCTTCAGTAGCAGTTCTTCTTAATTCATTTAGTTCTTTAATATTGATGAAGATGTTGCTATCGATTTCAATATTAATATTATTTGCTTTGAATGGAGTTGATCCCAACTTACTTAGTTGTTCTTCTATTCTTTCAGTGCTCATAGGAGCAGATTTAGCGGCTTCTACAAGGTTTCCTTTTATTTCGATGGTATTTATATTATCTGTGATTGTTAAGATGCTATTTTCTCCTATTTTAGCTTTAAAATTAATATCTATGCTTACTTTCTTTTCCGGAATATTATTTAATTCTTGATTTAATTTTGTATCAATTGTTTTTAGAACATTGCTTCCTAGTAAGTCTTTTATCATTATTCTTTCTTTATTGTCTACTTGGCAGATATTGTTTTGTGATACTGATGATACTAAAAGACCTTTTTGGTTGTATAAAGTATTAACATACATTCCTTTATTTGGCTTATCAAATCTAATAGCGTCGTTTTGATTTAATTCACTATCTAGTTTTATAGTTATTCTTTTATTATTTACTCCTACTACTGTTCCTATTTTTACTCCTTGATGATTAGATGTTTTACTATTGATGATGTTTGTTTTATTGAATAAGTATCCTTCTGTAAATTCACGATTGTATGTTTTTAGAAGTTTTTCTTTGTCTTCTTCAGTAAGAATCATTTCTCTTCCTTCGTAGTAAGCATCAATTAATTTACGGTATGTTTTAGTAACTATTGCTACATACTCTTTGCTTTTCATACGACCTTCGATTTTTAAAGAATCTATTTGACTATCTAGGATTTCTTTAAGTCTGTTTAAGGTGTTTAAGTATTTTGTACTAAGAAGGAATCCTTCACTTGACTCTTTATCGTTAATAAAAAGTTTATATGGGAGACGGCATGATCCAACGCACATTCCTCTGTTGGCGCTACGATTGCCGTTTAAGGCACTGAAAAGACAATTCCCTGAGTAGCAAACACATAATGCTCCGTAGACGAAAACTTCTTTTTCGATGTCTGTATCGATGCTTTTAATGCTTTCTAGAGATGACTCTCTGTCAAAAACTACTCTTGTACAACCTATTTCTTTGTAGTGTTCTAAAGCTGGTTTGTTGTGGTTATGAGCTTGGGTTGATACATGAATTTCAAGATTAGGAATTAATTTTCTTGTTAGTTCAATTAATCCATTATCTTGCATTATTACAGCATCGACATTGTTTGAATATAAAAAGTTAAGATAATTTAAAACTTCTTCTATTTCTTCATTAAATATCATTGTATTTACTGTTACGTAAATTTTTATTCCGTATAAATGACATAGTTTTATCGCTTTAACCATTTCTTCTTCATTAAAGTTATTTGAGTAAGCACGGGCACCAAATTTTTTTCCACCAAGATATACAGCATCAGCACCATTATTGATAGCAGCGATTAGACATTCTTGATTGCCTACTGGTATTAAAAGTTCTGCTTTTTTCATAATTAATTCACCAAAATTATTATACAAAAAAATGTAGCATTAAGCTACATTCTTTCTTCTAGTTTTTCTAATTCTTCAGATATTTTTCCTTTTAATGATGGGTCAGCATCTGTTGCAATTGATATTGATTCGACAGTTGCTAGAATATCATATAATTCAGTATTTTTTCTAACCTTAGTTGCGTAGATGTCTTGACCTTCTTTTTCTATTTCGATAAAACATATATCATCAGTATTTATTTTGTCATTTTTTGTTACACCAGCTGCGAAATAGTAGTTTTTATTTGGATATCCTTCGATTTCACCTATTTCGTGAACTAGTAGATAACGATTGCTGTCATCAAGTATTATTACAGTTCCTTCTTCTATTATCATAAACTAGGTCCTCCTGTAGTTATTTTCTTGTCGTTAATGTATTGTTGTAACATATTATAAACATTTACTAGATATTGTCTTTTTTGAGCACGAAGTACAGTTAATTGATTTTCGATAGCATCTTTAGCTGGTCCTTCAGCATCTTTTAGTGATTCTTCTAATAATCTTATGCGACCTTCTATGTTGTTGATTTCTGCTGAATCTTTTTCGATGTCTCCTAAAACAGCTACTAAGTCTTCAGGTACATCCGCTTGATCAGCTCCACCTGCTGGAGTACCAGTTGGTGTTCCACCAGAACCACCGCTATTGCCGCCAGTTCTTGTTGGACCTGTTGTTTGTTCTGGTCCACTAGGAGTTCCTCCTGGACCTCCAGTCCTTACTGTTGGTTCAGTTGTTGGACTTGTTGATGGAGTTGGGCCAGTTGGTTGTTCTTGTTCTTCAGCTTTTGGTGTTCCTCTTAACCAATTATTCCATTTTGTTTTTACTGCTTTTATTGCCATTTTACCGTATTTACGTCCAAGGTATCCAACTCCTAGGAATGCTCCAGTTGATCCTAAAACTGCTAATGTTGGAAGTGGCCATGCAATTAGTGAACCTCCAACCATTACACCAGTTGCTATTGTACCTATAACTCTTTTAGCTGTATCTTTTGATACTGTTACTCCCTTAGCTGTTTGTAAGAATTGATATAGTTTTTGACCTAATGTTTGGTCTGTACCAGTCACTTTTCTTCTTTCACCTTCTGGAGTGCCAGGACCTCCTGGTTCAGCACCTGCTGGTGATAGACCTTTTTGATTTAATCTTGTTTGATAACTTGCTCTTGGTACATCAGTCATTTCTGGCATTGGGTTATTATATCTAACCATTTCATGTGGATATGGCTTTCTATATTGTTCTAATGCTTCTTTGTTGACTCCGTTAGTTTTATATTCTGTTTCTAATCTTGTTTCATATTCTTCTTCTGTTTCAGAATATTTTTTAGGTAGTGGAGCTTTATAACCTACTCCTGGAATGATATTTTCATGGTATAGTTGGAATAATTCATCTGGAAATTCAATTTTTAAAATATCACGATATTTTTTTTCGTTTTCGGCAATTAATTTTGCATTATTTTTTGTAATATAAAATGTTTGTGTTTCTTTTTGCTCTGGATTAGATGGGTTTGTTATTACTACTCCTGGTATTTCATATACTTCTTCACTTGATGCTTTTTCAAAACTTACATATGTAATTAATTCGCTTAATACAGTATATTCTTCTGGAGCTTTACCATCTTCATCAGCAAAAATATAAATATCTTTACCATCTTCATCTTTTAATGATGTCTTAAAAAATTGCTCTGATTCTATGATGTTTTCTTCTGATACTTTTTTAGCTAATACATAATCTCTTAGTTTTTGATTTAATCTATCTAATAGATTTTTGTTTACTTCTTTTCCTATGCATTCGTTAGACATTTTTGTCACATCCTTTAATCTTTTCTATTATATCATATTTTTATTTATTTTGATAACCTTTTAACCAATAATAATCTTTGTTAGGTAATATTTTTTTGAATACGTTTTCAGCATCGCTTGTAAAAACTAAAGTTTTATCTTTAAGTTTAACGGTACATTCATTGCCTTCTCTTTTATAGTATGTTACGTCACTTAATTTTACTGACATATAAACTGTGTTGAAATATATTAGGTTTAAGAAAACATGGAAATACCCATTAGCTAGCCAAGTTTTATATTCAGCTCCTTCTGGAGTATATACGCTATCATATGTCGGTTTAATTCCTAAAACAAATTTTAATTCATTAAATCGTTCGATACATTCTGGGTTATTATTTAATTCTTTTATATATTCATTATCTGTTTTGACGGTAGATGTTTTTATACTTAAAACACTGCGTAAGCTAGTACTAATAATACTTAGTACTATTACTCCTATGATATTAAATAGTGTTGTATTTTTATTTATAATAAAAGACAGAGCAACGACTATTCCTAAACAAATTGAAGTAATT
The DNA here is from genome assembly GCA_963588075.1 of bacterium. GTDB lineage: Bacteria > Bacillota_I > Bacilli_A > RF39 > UBA660 > Coprovivens. The sequence continues at coordinate 9,384 of CAVAGO010000075.1, forward strand.
GCAATAATATTTACATATGCTGATATTTTTTTCTCTTTTTCTTGATTTATTTTATTTTCTTCACTTTTTATACTATGCATATATATTTCAAAATCGTCTATATATGTAGCTGGTGTGAATGTTTTAATGTTTTCTAAACGTTTTTCTTTAATTATTTCATTAAATATATCGAAAGATTCTATTTTGAAGAAATAATCTTCGGTTGATGTGTTAATAATAATAGTTTTTTTGTCATTATCTACTCTAAAATATCTTATATTATCTATTTGAATTATCTTAACTTCTGGTTTTTTATTAGTTTTTGTATTTAAAAGCATTATTTTATCGCGACGTGAGTTTGTCCAATAATAGTAATCTTCACCAGCAGTTGTTGTTACTTTTCTAGTTGCTTGATCAATTTTGTATTTTTCGATTAATTCATTTAATAGTGCTTGGTAGTAACCTTCTGGACCAGTAATTATTTTACGGACTTTTTGCTCATATTCCTCGATTGAATGATATCCTTTTCTTTTAATAACTTCTAGGTATTCGTTTGTTGGTTCTATATTTAGAAACTTTGATACTAGTTTAATGCAATAGTTTGTTACAAATACTGACAAAAAGGAAATTATGTATCCGATTATACTAAAGTTGGTTATTAATAAAATTATAAGCACAATAAGTATTGGTATTAAATAAAATGTAAATGTTGGATATTTACTTTGATTGGTTGAGTATTTTAAAATATTTTTGTAATATTTATCACGATAATCTTTTACTTCTTTTTCATACGTGTTAACAAAACTTTTATATTTTTTTATTTCCATATAGATATACCTCTATTCTTCTTTTATTATAATATAAATATTCTTTTATGAAAAGGAAGATTAAATAAAAAATAAAACTATTTTCATAGTTTTATTTTGTTGAAACAACGTTTGTTTTACAAATTACATCGTGTAATCCACGTTCATCGTCTCTAAATATCATGAATCCTATTATAAGGAATGTTATTGTATTTTGAATATATCCGATTATATTTTCAGCAATCATCCAGTTTGATTTGCTTAATAATGCTAAGGCAATTATTGAAGCTATTTTTGGTAATAAATTGGTTAAAATAATTTCTCTTAACATAAATAGATTTGGATTTAATTTGTTACTATCTGTTGATATAACTTTTATTTTCATTATTTTTTTACCAATAGTTTGACCGTTTGCAATATAAGCA
>CAVAGO010000076.1:0-10546 GCA_963588075.1 bacterium
ATAAATTAATTTCGTCTCGAATTTCACAATTCGAGGTTTCTGCTTCACTGAAACGTTAGTTTCTCCACAGACCAATTTCCGACCGTCGCAGCCGTACCTTTTTATATTTATTATTAATATAAAATTAATTTGTTCTTAATACTTCTTAAAAGTATATTTTTAATCCTTCTTAATAGGTAAAAATTATTATACAATGCAAACCATTGTTTGTAAACTCTTTTCACATATTTTTTGAAAAAATCAAAGAACTTTCCTATAAGACAAAAATAGACTATTAATCTAGTCTATTTTTTTACTTTCATATACATCATTATATTTTTTATATCAGAACTATTAAATATATCACTATACATTTTCATAAAATCTTCTTCTTGCATAGCTTCTTCTCTTAATTTGTATTGCATAGTTGCTTCTTTTAAAAACTTCTTTGCTTCTCCAACATCAGTTATCTTAAAAAATCCCCAAGTATATAAGAATATCAAAAAATAATATCTATCTTTAATCCCTAAAACTACCATATATATAAAAGCTAAAGACAATAAAAATACAAGTATTTTATTCCTAAACATTATTTCCAATGTCCCTTTTATAATATGTCTTACTTTATTAAACTTAGTTACTTCATCTTCTCCAAGTTCTAAAATAGCATCTACTTTTAACATTGTCTTCTTAGTTTCATCTACCGAATCAGTCATATACATCTTAATTATATTCTCTTCATCATCTAAAAAAACAATACCACTCTCATCTACTTGATACTTTTTTTCTAAATCAGTAAAATCTTCTATATCACAACAAGTTTTTAAATCTACTTTACTAACTTCTTCATCAGGTACTCTACTTATCATATTACTTTACCCTTTCTCCTTAATTATAGCAAAAAAAGAGATGTTTTAAACACATCTTCTTCTACATATTAGGTGCTTTAGGTTTAAAGTATAATTGAATACCTTCATTATCAGGAATCGAACTTACAAGTCCCATTATATTTAAATCAGTTAGTTCATCTCTTAATTCTTCTTTTCTTTTTTTACTACCAAGCATCTTCTTCATTTCTTTAGCAAACTTAATTGGACTTGTATATAAAGCAATCGCTGCTACATAAAATAACGCCATAAAATAATCGTCTGTTGATACTTCAAATACTGTAAGCAACGCCCAAAAGCATGTAAAAAATACTCTAAACTTTTGCCCTCTAAAGAAAACATCAAATAACTTTTTAAAGAATAATCTAAATTTACTCACGTGTTTAATTTCATCTTCTGTTAAATCACGAATTTCCATAACTTTTAGATATGTTTGAATAGTCTTTTCGGGATTTTCAAATTCCACTTGTCTATCAGTTATAACACTTGTGTTTTCATCTACTTCTATCTCACCACTAAAACTTAATCCAACTTTTTCAATTGGTAACATCGCAGTTAACATATTAAATTCACAAACATCATCTACATAATAATTTCCGTCTTCAGAAGCACCTTCAAACTCAAAACCAAATCCAAAATCTTCTTGCATAAAAAATCCCCCTCTTTTTAAATCTTCGCTATTATAAAACAATCTTTTAAAAATATCAAATTTTATTTACTATATCAGCATCTTTTAGTTTTTTATCAACTAATTGAAAGACACGTTCATCAGTTAGCATTCCCTCTACTTTAAAAGAAAAATCAAAATCATTAGGATAAACTGCTACTTCAAAATCTCTATATAACTGATTATCTAATCCTTCTAAGACTATCACTTTACCAGCTTCTTTTCTAACTACTATCATCTTCTTAAGAACATCTCCATCTTTAAATACAATAACAGTACCTACAGGTAATCTATCAAAATGTTTGTAATCCTCAAAAGAAAAACCATTTTGTACTCTTTCAATATCTTGTAAAGCTAACATATAATCTTTTAATTCATCTTTAGATTTCTCATATCTTCCAAAAGAAAAACCATACATAACACTAATATATTCTGTATTTTCATCTACATTTATACAATGCATACTATTTATATCTACATAATACTTATTCCCATCAACTATCTTCAAAATAGTTCCATCTATTTCAAAGTTATATACTTCTAAAGCATAAAGACTCTCTCTATCTTCTACTTTACCAACTACAACATACAACTCTCCATTATGTCGTATTAAATCTCCCCAACTTATCTTAGTTTCAACTCTATCTATCTTATCTAATAATTCACTCGGATATTCATGAAATCTCCTATTAGCATTCAATTTCTTATATAGTTGATTAACTTCTTCACTACTTATCTCCCTTGGATAAGATAATAAATTCTCCTTAGGTAACTTATAAACTTTACTTAATGAAACTAACGAACTATTTTCAAATACTCTTCTAACTAGTAATTCTTCATTTTCATATCTTGATTTACGATAATAAAATTTTGAAGTAGCAGGAAAAGCATAATAAAAATCACCCATATCTAAAAATAACAAATATGGTCTTATCTGATGAGATTCTGGTATCAACTTCATCTCTTCTTCTGATAATGGCATCTTCGCCCATTGCATTAATATATTATCATTTTCCATATATAACCCCTCTAAGTAAAAGTTATTTTAATAAAACAATATTACAAAGTCAAATCCAAATAAAAAACATCACTATTGTAGTGGTGTTTTATTTAATTTAGGACCATCTATTACTACATCTTCTTCTTTTGAAGCTTCTCCATAACACATCAATCCATATTTATTTAATTCATCAAATTTACTCATATCAGTTAAAGTATTTAAAATACCATCAAAAGAATTAACTTCAAATACTGCTTTAAACTCTGCAACATTAACATACTTCGCCATACAATTATTTAAGTAAAAATGTAAAGCTCTACTTCTTGCTTCAGTTAAATCACAGATTCTTTCAAAAGTCCCCATAACATAATCATATAAATTCATCTGATTTACATCTATATCTTTATTCATTAATTTTTCTCCTTCTCCCTTTACAGACAGGAATTCAATTGTACAATGTATTTAAAAAATAGTCAAGCAAGAAAAAAACACTTTACTTAAAGTGTCTTAATACTTTCTTTATTTACTAAAGATTCTTCATAACATCTAAGACCAAATCTTGCTATTTCATCTTGTCTAGTAGTATCACATAATACCCCAAGTAAACCAATTATTCCACGACCTTCTAAAGCATATTCTTCTACAAATTGACCTACTTTAATATATTTAGCATAACATTTATTTAAATATCTTTTTACAACTTCCATATTAGCTTTTTTACTTTCAAAATGACTTTGATACATATATGTTACATAATCATCTAAATTCATATCTTTCGTATCAAGATAAACATGAACTTGTTTCATAAATCCCCTCTTTTCCTGCTTAAACTTCATCAAGCTGGATTTAAATTGTACCACTTACCCATTTTTTAAGTCAAATTTTCCTTTCGAACATTTCTTTATTACTGGTTTAATATACATAAAAATAACTTTTAATATTGCTAATACTGGTGTTGCCAAAATCATTCCAAATATTCCAAATATTCTTCCAAATATCAATAAACCTACAATAACTAATATTGGACTTATCTTTATACTCTTACTCATTATAATAGGTTGTAAAACATAATTTTCAATACTCTGTACTACAACACATACTATTAATGTCAAAATTCCTAATATCTTACTCTCCGTAAGACCCACTAAAACAGCTGCAACTCCTCCTATATAAGGTCCTACATAAGGAATTAAATCAGTAATCCCACATATCATTCCTAAAAGAATCGGTGAATCTATCCCTATAAAAAAGAATGCAATACTATCTAAAGCAAATACAAAACTAGCAATTAATAAAGTTCCATTCACACACTTTCTAACAGCATCACTAACTTCTCTTGATAAATTAATAAAAACACACTTATATTTTCTTGGTACCAATCTATTAATACCACAAACTATCTTTTCATAATCCATACTTATATAAAGACCTAATATCAAACCTACAACAATAATCCCTATATACTTAAAAACACTACTAACTAAACTAATCAATAACTTTGGAACATTATTAACTATAAAAGAAATTATTTGATCTAATAACTCTCTAAATCCCAAAACTTCTACTTTTACTTCAATCTTTCTAAAAAAGTTAGGTAATATCTCAATAAGTTCCAATACTTCCTTATAAAATAAAGGCACCACAAAATATACAAACAATCCAAATACAATAATAAATAACAAGAATAACATTATACATACTATATTTCGATTAATCTTCTTACTAAATTTAACAACTAAAGGATTAAATATCCATGCATATACAAAGCCAATAAAAACTGGTACTAACACTGTAAATATTATTTTCAAATACCTTAATACATTTAAATATTTAATTAAAAATATTATTAAAATAGTAGCAATAAGTATTAAAACTAATTCTTTTAATTTATCTATTTTCATATATCACCTATAAATAAAAAAGGACCAAACTAGGTCCTACATTTCTTCAATAATACAGTATGTATCATTCTTCATTTTATTCTTAATACATCCTACAACAATACCAGCTACCATTGAAGCAATAGTTGCTCCAGCAAGTATCATCATATCTTTCTTACTTAATCTTTTCATCATAATCACCTCTATTAGGTATTATGCTTCATCATGACTAAATTTATTCACTATTTGTTCTCTTAAATTAGTTTTTCTATTATTTGAGTAATCATTATTAACTGCCATTACTAAACTTTCTTCTTCTCCAATTATAATAAGACTCTTTTTAGCTCTTGATACCCCTGTATAAATAAGTTTGTTATAAAGCATCTTATAATAAGCTTTACTCACTGGCATTATTACATGTGCAAACTCAGAACCTTGACTCTTATGTATTGTAATAGCATAAGCATGCTTTATATTAATCAAGTCTTCTCTTGTATATTGAACTTCATTACCATCAAAATCTATTGTAAAGACATCTTTATTCTTACTACCCATTACAGTACCTATACTACTAATATATCCAATATCACCATTAAATATGTTATTATCAGGATCATTTACTAATTGTAACACCTTATCACCAACACGATAAATAAGATCTCCTACTTTAACTTCCTTCTTATCAGGTTGCTTTGGATTAAATATCTCTTGTAATAAAACATTTAAATTATCTATTCCATTCTCCCCACGATACATCGGAGCAAGTACCTGAATTTCTTCCTCAGTTAAACCTTTCTCCTTACTCATCACACATATTTTTCTTATCATTTCCTTAATAGTTAAACCACTAGCATGTAAGAAATTATAATCATCTGTCTGCTTAGTAAATTCACTACTTAAATCATGTTCTTTAATTTCTTTAGCAAGTATTGGTATATAAGAATTATCACTTTGTCTATAAATTTGTTCTAAAGTAGTATGAGTAAACATATCAGAATCTATTAAGTCATTTAATATTAAACCAGGTCCTACACTAGGTAATTGATTACTATCACCAACTAAAACTAATGTAATATTATGTCCAATCCCTTGCAATAAAGAAGCAAATAAGTAAGTATCAATCATACTAGTTTCATCTACTATAATAAGTTTATGATAGTTCTTATTATATTCATTTATCTGAAATTCATTCTTCTCTTTATTCCATTTTAAATATCTATGTATTGTCATAGCCGGTAACCCCGTAGAATCACTCATCTTCTTTGCAGCTCTTCCAGTTGGAGCAAGTAATGCTATATCATTTATCATCTCTTTATAATTTAAATTATGAATTCTTACATATAACTTAACAATACTATTTATAATAGTTGTCTTTCCTGTTCCAGGACCTCCAGTAATAATACTTATCCTATTAGTTAAAGCATTCTTAATAGCTTTCTTTTGATCAGTATTATATTTAACATCATATTCAAGTTGTACTGCTGCTATTAAATCATCAAAGTTAGTAACTCTTGTCTTACTATGTCTACTAATCATCTCTAAATTATCAGCAATAATCTCTTCATAATCATAATACTCAGTTAAAAAGTATTTCTTTTTCTTAACAACAATATCTTTACTCTTCTTAAGCTTATCTAAATATCCATCTAATTCATCTTCTTCTAAGAATATCTTAAAATCATTTCTAATTGAACTAAATATCTCTTCTTTATCTAAGTAAGTATCTCCATTTTTAAACCCTAATCTCTTAAACGTCTCTATTAAACAAGCTAAAACTCTTTCTTCACATTCAGCATCTTTCATACTTAAGAATACTTTATCTAACTTAGTAAAATCTATTATATCTATAAGTTTATATATATCATTTTGAACTATTTCTAAACTACTTTCGCCCCATTTATTTAAAATAGCTAATGCTTCATTAATTGTAAATCCTAGTTTTTTAAGTTCAACTATTATTTGGTCAGTACTTTGATACTTAACAATCGAATTATATATTCTTTTTGCTTTTACTTCAGATATACCAGGTACTAACATTAAATTTTCATAGTTTTCTTTTATTAAAGTAAGAGCATCTTCACCTAAAGTTTCTACTATTGCAATTGCAGTCTTTTCTCCACATCCCTTTACTAAAGAACTAGATAAAAAATCTATTACTGCATCTTTCCCTTTAGGTTCTTCTCTTTCATAACTAGCTACTTGAAACTGACTACCATATCTTTCATTAAATACATATTTACCAGTCAATTTATAATAAGCTTCCCCATCTAAATCAGCAAAATAACCTGTAAAAGTAATAGTTTTATTTATATACTCTTCCATTTCACCTTCAGCTTCTTTAACTCTAAACAAACCTACTTTATAGCCATTTTCTGATTCAAAAATCATTTGTTTAAATTTTCCTCTAATGTATTCCATGTAAGTATCACCTTATTAAATTCTATCACGAAGACATAAAAAAAGCGAATGTTTTTTCGCCTCTTTACTTAATATTATTTTTATATCTTATCATGATGCTTTTTTGTAAACAATAATAATGCTTTATCAAATTCTTCATTACTATCTAAACCCACTAATAATTCAGAATTTCTACTATTATCAACTTTTCTTATACAAAAATCTTCTTCATCATCTATATTAGTTAAATAAACATATGTATTAACATCACTATCTATTTCATCTAATATCATATATTCAATACCATCTTCTAATTTAACACATTTAATATTCACAGAATCACCTACATTCTATTCATACTTTTATCTTCTTGGAATTCATCAACTACATTTAATGATTCCATATATTCTTCCATAACTGAACGAAATTTAGCAGTATCAATAACTAAGTTACCATCTTTTTCTTTACATACACCTTTAGCATCACAGTATTCTAAGAAAGATGAATAATTAGTAATACCTTGTAAATTAAATTGTCTAAATAAAGAATTCATACAATCAATTCGACTTTCTTGATTCCAACCAACATTTTTATAAGTACCATAAACATAGGAATCAAAATCCATTGTTTCTGCATCAAATCTTTCAGCAATATCTCCATAATCATACCAATAACCGCTATTGTCATTTGTTCTATGCGTTTCTACACTTACTGCTTGATAACCTGATCTATAAGAATCATTAATATAATCTGGATTTAATGCTTCGTGCATTGAGAACATACTTGTAGCTAGTACTACAACAAATGCTCCTGCTGCAACTACTTCTTTTATATTTCGTTTTACGGCATAAACAAGTTCTTCCATCCCTTTTTTAAAAGGTTGTTCTCTCTTTCTCGCTTGTTCTAATGATCTATTAACACTCTTCGCACGTGCTCTTTCAGCTCTCTTTTTAGCAAGCATCACACGAACATCATTTATCTTATCTTCATAAACTAAAAAATCAGTGCATCTACCAGCTCTATTCCAACGTATTTCTGCAATCATAATATCATTTGGTCCGAAAAAAACATAACCAGCATCATAACCAGGTTTAATTCTTGGATCAACCTCTACACAAGATATATATTTTGAATTACAAGTACATTGCTCAGCTAAATAAATCATAACTTCTTGATAAAAATTCTTACGCCATACTTCCATTTCATTTAAAACTCTATTAGAAAGATATGTAACATTACTCATCTATACCACTCTCCTATTATAAATATACTACAAGAAATCATGTTAGTCAAAAGACTTTACACACCAAATAAAAAAAGCGAATAAATAATCCGCTTATTTAGATCTATTATTTGTATTAACAAAATCATCTAAATGTTCATCACTTACATAAGTAGTTCCATTTATAAATTTTGTATCTGCAGGTAAATTAGTAATTGAATAATTATTACCAGGTACATCTACTGCTTTAACATAAACAGAATATCCAACACTTCCTCCAGGTATTATTAAATTACCATCACTATCATAAGATTCACCATATAAACCATTAGCAACAACTCTTTCACCAGTTTGATCAAATACTAAAGCATCTGCATATGGGGATTCATCAAATGTTGCATAACTAAAGTAACTACTTTCTAAAGCTTCATCAAATATATAGCATTGATTTCTAAATGAATTATGATAACTAGCTGTCAATTTACCAATTACATCTGCTGGTAATCCAGATTCAATTTGATCAGTATAATTGTAGTATTGAAGCATCACATTATTATAGTAATTTGCTTTTAAATCATCAGCAACTGCTTGTGCATTTGTATTTTTACTTTCGGAAGCACCTTGTGTTACTTCACCTATTGCATAATTAGCCCAAGCATTTAATATTAAGTCATTTGCACTAGCAACAGTATTTACTTGTTCTACACTATAAATTGGTTTTTGTACCTCAGTAGCATTAGTTTTTAATACTATTGAACCACCAGCTACTAATACTGCAATAGCTCCAGCTGCAAAAGCAATTCCCATTCTAGTTTTTTGTAATTTAAATTTTTTAGGACGTCTTCTATGTTGAGTAGGATTACGTCTTTCTTCTGCTTCTCTTACTCTTATTTCATCTCTTGCTCCTTGGTGATAATTAAATGGTCTATAATTACCTTCTTCTGGAACATAAGTTAAATCACCTAAAATAACACCATATCTACCTTTAAAGATATACCCATTATCAGTCTCCTGAATATTATAAACATCTAAACCAGTATTTCTTTTAATATCATCAGCTATTCTATTAAGAGATTCTCTACTTTTACTATAACGTTTATTATAAGAATATTCATATTGATTGTTTGCCATAATTATCACCATCACAGTAGGTCTACTGTCCTTACTATAAAATTATATAATAAATCAAAATCATTTTCAACATAACAAAAGAAGAAAATTACATTTCTTCTTTCTTACCTTCTACATATTCTACAAAAGCATCAGTAATCATAATATCATAACAAGTATTTGTATCTAATACTTCATCAACTATTACTTTTAAAAAGTTTTGTGTATGTCCAATTGATTTACCATCTACTATTTCTTCTATTAAAACATTAACTTTCTCACCAATAAATTTCTTATTATATTGAAGTTGTAAATCATTATCTATTTCAATTAATCTTCTAGCTCTATTTTTCTTTATATCATTTGGTAAATGTCCATCCATTGCTGCTGCTTTTGTTCCTTCTCTTTTTGAATAAGGGAAAACATGTATCTTACTAAATCCTACTTCTTTACAATAGCTAACACATTCCAAAAATTCTTCTTCAGTTTCTGTTGGAAATCCTACTATAACATCAGTTGTTAAATTAATTTCTGGACGTGCTTTTTTTAGTGTATTTATTTTTTCTAAATATTCTGCTTTAGTATATTTACGATTCATTATTTGTAGTATTCTCTCACTACCAGATTGCAATGATACATGTAAATGTGCACATAATTTTGGATTAACTCTCATTTCTTCAATAAACTTATCATCTATTTCAGTTATCTCAATACTAGAAACTCTTATCCTATCTAATCCATCTATTTTAGATATTTCTCTTATTAAATCAGTTAAATCATATTTACCAGTTTCTTTTCCATAAGCTCCTGTATTAATCCCTGTAAATACAATTTCTTTGTGTCCCTTATCAACTAAAGTCTTTATTTCATTAACTGCTTCATCAAAGTTCTTACTTCTAATACTTCCTCTTACATAAGGAATAATACAATAAGCGCAATAATTATTACAACCATCTTGAATCTTTACATAAGCTCTTGTTAAATCACTAAACTCATTAACTTTCATATCTTCAAAAGGTAAACGTCTCTCATTATAAAACTTAATATATTTTTCATTACTTTGTCTATAATCTTCAATCAAACTTACTATTAAAGATTTTTCTTTATTACCTATTAAAATATCGATATCTAAATCATTTAACTCTTCACGATGATTTTCTGCAGTACAACCACAAACCATTAATATTGCATCTTTATTATCTCTTCTAACACTTCTAATCATTTTCTTACACTTATTATCAGCAGTATTTGTTACACTACAAGTATTAACTATTACAATATCACTAGTTCTATAATCTTCACTATATATATAATCATTTTTTAGTAATTGTTCTTTCATAAATTCTGATTCATAAGAATTCACCTTACAACCGAATGTTAAAATACTAAATTTCATACACATCA
>CAVAGO010000077.1:0-10519 GCA_963588075.1 bacterium
TAGTTATTTCATCATGTGCAAAGAATAACTCTTTCATAAATGCCATTTCAACACGATCATCTTCATCATAATCACGTTTTTTAACTAAAGTATAACTTTTCTTATTTTTTACTATTTCGATATATCCTTTATTAGTTAAACAGAATAGTAATGAAGCTATATCATTATCTTTAACTTTACCATTAAATAAATAACCCAATTCTAAACTATTTATCTTTTCATTAAAGTAAATATTTTTAAAGACAACTTTTTCATTATTCTTTTTATTAACTATGTAGACAATTATTGCAATTATCATAAATAATAGTGGAATAGTAAAACTAATTATTGAAACCTTACTAATATTATTAGTACAGTTAACAAAGTATCCATCTTCTAATTCAACACTTATTGCATAACTAATTCCAGGATTAATAACATCATTAATTCTTCCTGTAATAGCTCTTCCATTTACTGAATAAGTTACATTTTCTATTTCCATTCCATTCATATCAATAAATCTAATATTTTCTTTATTGAAATTTTTGGGTAAAACAATTTTAAAATTAACTCCATCTGTTTTAACAGTTAAATCATTGATTAAGTAGAAAACAAATTCATCTTTCCCTTTTAACGAATCTTTACCTACATTATACTTATAATTTAATTCATAACTTTTCTTAGTATTAGTTTTATCTTCTTTACCTATTTTTACATATCTAATACCATCTTCTAGCGATAATTTATAGTAATCATCTACTACAATATCACTTATAATAGCTCTTCTGTTTTCTTTAGTACCATCACTTCTAACATAAGTATGTCTAAATGGTATTCCTTTACTTAAAGATACAACATTATTATTAAATACTGCATCAAAACTTTCTTGTACAGTATAAACATTATTCTCTGATACATTAACTACTACATTGTAATTTTCTAAATAATACTTATCAGATTGTCCTTCTTCTAAAATCTCTACATCAGAAAGTATATCTGCTTCTAATGAATAATAACTAATATCATCTAATGTAACATCTATTTCATCAGCATATAAATATTGATTATAAACAGTCTTTCCTTTAGCAGGAACATCAACAACTGCAATTCTTTTTTCTATTACCTTCTTACTTTTATTATAAACATTTAAAGTTATTTCTAATTCAATATCTCTTACATAATTGTTGGTAACAGTACCATTAAATAAAACTCCTGCTCTTCCAGTAGATAAAACATTAGAATATCTTGTATATCCAACATTTGTTATAGTAACTCTACCTATTTCAAACTTTCTAATAATATCAGTAGTTGAAGATAAATCCGATTCGATTCGTTCCGCAAATACAACTACTGGCATAACAAAAAGTATAGTAAACACAGTTATAAATTGTAACACTTTCTTCATGTTAACCAACCCACTATCCTATTATTAATAAATTATACCATAAAAAAAGAAAGTATTAAATACTTTCTCTATTCATTCTTTTTTCTTTTAGAAATAACTAAATAAGCAATAGCAACTACTATATATAAAACACCTACTATAACAGGGAATATATATTTACTTAAACTTTGTTTAGTAGTAATAACTTCATTATCAAGTTTATCATAATATATAGTTATCTTTTTCTTATCTGGTAAATCTTCATCTACTTGACCATTCACTGGTACACTAACATAATTAATAAATTCTCCTTGTTCAGTAGTATATTTAACTACTGGATAATATTCAGAACTATTCTCAGTAACAAGTTGACCTATTATTTCACCTTCAACTACATACTCACTATCATTAACAAAGGAATAATAATTAGCAAAATCATAAATTACTTTACCTACATTAAATAATCCCATTACTAAAACAATACCAAATATTATATAAGTCTTAATAGCATTTCCCATATATTTATCTTTAAATAGAATAAGTAATAAAACCATATCAATTAACACTACTATGTTAATAGCTATACTTGGTTCTCTAAGTAGATTCTCAAAACTATTATTGAAATCTCCTGTTACACAATTTTTCCCATATTCACTACTACAATACATAAGTAAAGCTTCTGTATCTTTTATTTCAGTACTTAGTTCTTCTCCATAAAAACCAGTTAATTCATTAATTTGTACTTCTTCTTGACCATAATAAAGTATTTCATGATACTCTTCTATTTCGGCATCCCATCTTACTTTAGTCGACCAAAAGAATATTCCTACTAATGTAGTTATAACTATTAATATTAGAAGTATTAACTTCTTAACATCAAACTTCTTAGTATCTTCCTCTACTTCAATAACATCTACATCTTTAACATTTACTTTCTTCATACTATCAACTCAATTCTATAAGCATTATAACATAAAAAAAGACAATTCTACATTGTCTTTTCAAATTGGCTATTATATAACTTCTCGTAGAATCCACCAAGTTCCATTAATTCTTCATGGTTACCTTGTTCAATTATATTACCTTCATTCATTACTAAAATTACATCAGCATTTTTAATTGTTGATAATCTATGGGCAATTATGAAAGAAGTTCTACCTTCAGTTAATTTATCCATTGCTTTTTGAACTAATTCTTCAGTTCTTGTATCTACGTTACTTGTTGCTTCATCTAAAATCAAGAATGGTGCATCCTCAATCATACCACGTGCAATAGTAAGTAACTGTTTTTGACCTTGACTAATAGTATCATTATCACCAATTACATAATCAAGACCTCCAGGTAAAGTTTTAACAAAGTGGTCAACACCAACAGTTCTTAAAGCTTCCCAAATTTCTCTATCAGATACATCATCATTATTAAATTTAATATTATCTCTAATAGTACCTTCGAATAACCAAGTATCTTGTAATACCATTATAAATAAATCATGAATATTTTCTCTAGTTAACTCACCAGTTGAAACACCATCTATTAAGATTTGACCATTATTAATTTCATAGAACTTCATAAGTAAGTTAACCATAGTTGTCTTACCAGCTCCAGTAGGTCCTACTATTGCTATCTTTTGACCAGGTTTAACTTTAACACTAAAGTCTTTTATAATAGTTCTTCCAGGGTCATAACCGAACTTAACATTCTTAAATTCAATTTCACCCTTAACCTTTGATCTATTAAGTTTCTTCTTCATATCTTTTTGATCAGACATTTCTTTTTCGTCTAAGAATTCAAATACTCTCTCGCTGGCGGCAGCTGTAGATTGTAAACTACTCATTGCTTGTGCTATTTGTGAAAGTGGATTAGTAAACATTCTTACATAAATCATAAATGCTACAATAACACCAAAAGATATAACATCATTCATAGTAAGTAAAGCACCTACTATACAAACCATAACATAACCAAAGTTACCAATAAATCCCATTATTGGATGCATCATTCCTGATAGGAATTGACTCTTTCTATTAGTTTCATAAAGTCTATTATTAAGTTTCTTAAATTCACTAAATGCTTCTTTAGTACCGTTATAAGCTTTAACTACATTATGTCCTGAATACATCTCTTCAATATATCCGTTCATATCACCTAAAGCTTCTTGTTTTTGATTAAAATATTTTTGTGACTTAGCTAAAATACCAAACATTAAAACAAAACCTAAAATACTAGAAAGTATTGCTGTAATAGCCATAATCCAGTTAGTAGCAAACATCATTATAATAGAACCTACAAACAATGTAATACTACTTACTAATGTAGCTAAACTATTATTTAAGTTTTGTGCCACAGTATCAACATCATTTGTTACTCTTGATAAAACATCTCCTGTTTCATGAGTATCAAAATATTTTAAAGGTAATCTATTAATCTTCTTACTAATATTATCTCTTAATTTATTAGCAAATCTATTTGAAACAGTTGTAAGTGAGAAACTTTGAATAAAACTAAACAAAGCACTTATTATATACAAACTTGCCATAAATATAGCAATAGTTTTTACTTTATCCATATCTATAGAAGGTTTAACTAAACTATAAACAGATTCAGGTAATTCATCAATTAAACCTAAAGCTTTCTCAGTACCAGTTTCATCTCCCATTTGTGAAGATAATCTTAATAATTCAACTTGATCTTCAGCAGTAATAGTAACACCATCTACTTCAACATCTTCCATTAAGTAAACCAATATTTTATCAGGTAATGACATAATTGCTTGCATTGCTTCTTCTTGACTATCATATTCAGATACTTCACTAAATACCTTTTGTACTTCAACCATTTCTTCTTGAGTTAATTGAATTGCTGAACTAGTATGAATTAATTGCATCTTAGTTTGCATATCTATTGAAGCCATATTTTCAGAAACAGCTTCACCAACTTCTTGTAATTTTTCTACATTAGGGGTAATTCCTGCTGTAACAGTATCAGTTAAATCAGATAACTTATCAGGAGCAATTAATGAAAGTATTGCACTTATCATCGCAAGTACAAGTGCTAAACCCATTATATATTTCCATGGTTTTAAATTCTTAAATAATCTTAACATAGAGCCTTTAAAGTCTTTTGACTTTTCCATAGCTCTAGGTCCAGGTCCACCAGGTCTAGGCATCTTCCAATTCCTCCTTTGATAATTGAGATAATGCTATCTCTTTATAAACTTCACATGTCTTAAGTAACTCTTTATGAGTTCCTATACCAACACATTCACCTTCATCAAGTACAACAATCTTATCCGCATTAATAATTGTTCCAATTCTTTGCGCAACTATCATACTTGTTGCATCCTTTGTATATTTCTTTAATTCTTTTCTTAATACTGCATCAGTCTTATAATCTAGTGCAGAGAATGAATCATCGAAAATATAAATTTCTGGATCTCTTGCAATAGCTCTAGCAATAGCAAGTCTTTGTTTTTGACCACCAGATACATTAGTACCGCCACGAGCTATATGAGCTTCATATTGTTTATCCATCTTTTCAACAAAGTCAGTACCTTGTGCTACTTTAATAGCTTCTTTTACTTTATCTTTAGATATTTCACCTTTACCATTATCCCCATATGATACATTACTTTCTACAGTACCAGTAAACATAACAGCTTTTTGAGGTACATAACCTAACTTATTATGTAATGCTTCTTGTGTATAATCTTTAACATTAACACCATCTACTAATACTTCTCCATCAGTAACATCATAGAATCTTGGTACTAAGTTAATTAATGTAGACTTACCACTACCAGTAGAACCTATAAATGCAATAGTTTCTCCTTTATTAACTTTAAATGAAATATTCTTTAAGATATATTCATCAGCATCTGGATACTTAAATGAAACATTTTTAAATTCAACAGTTCCAACTTCTTCAGTATCTTCTGCAAATTCACCATCTACAATACTAATCTTTTCATCTAATACTTCGTTAATACGTCTTGCAGAAATTTGTGCTCTTGGTACCATCATAAATATCATTGCTAACATTAAGAATGACATGATTACTTGCATTCCATAACTAGAGAATACTACCATGTTACTAAATAAAGTAATCTTATCTAACATACCAGCTTGTTGTATTAAGTTAGCTCCAATTATATAAATACCTAATGTTAAACCATGCATTACTAAATTCATTACTGGATTCATAACTGCAAAACATCTTTGATTAAATAATTGCATTCCAGTTAATTCGTCATTAACATCTTTAAATTTATTAGTTTGATACTTCTCAGCATTAAATGCTCTAATTACTCTAATACCAGATAAGTTTTCTCTAGTAACTCCATTAATCTTATCGATTAATTTTTGTACTTTCTCAAACCTTGGTAATACAATAATCATCAATGTTGCTACTACAAATAATAATACAGCAACACAACAAGCAGTAAGTATTGACCATTCTAAACCTTTATTTAAGATTTTCATAATTGCACATACTGCCATAATTGGTGCTTTAACCATTGCTTGCAAGCCCATACCAATTAGCATTTCAACTTGCATAACATCATTTGTAGTTCTTGTAATTAAACTACTAGTTGAGAACTTCTTAATTTCAGCAATACCCATATTTTCAACTTTTTCAAATATTTTCTTTCTTATAGTAGCTGAAAAACTAGAAGCAACTCTCGCTGCAAAATATCCAACAACAATTGAACACACTAAACTTGCAAGTGCACAAGTTATCATATATCCACCTTGTGTTAAGATATCGCCCATTTTACTACCTTCAGTTTGTACAAGTTGAGTAATAGCACTCATATAATCTGGTACTTTTAATTCTAACCATACTTGAGCAGCTACTAAAACTATACAAACTAAAGCATATATAATTTCTTTTTTAGTTAAATTTTTAAATAACTTTCCCATATTTAAATCCTTTCCATATTCTTTCTTATCTTATCGACTACTCGCATAAAAGTTGTATACTCATCATCAGTAATCCCATCAGTCATTACTTCTTCTGTAAATAATCTATCTTCTTTTAAGAATTCAACCATTTCTAATCCTTTATCAGTTAATACTAAATAGTTAATTCTTGAATCAGTATCACTAACTTTTCTAGTTAACAATCCATTCTTTTCCATAGTACTAATCATTGAAGACATTGTTGATTTATTACAAGATATTGGTCCTTCTAAATCTTTTTGACACAAAGGAACATCACTTTTATATAAAGTAATAATTATCTTCGCATGCATCGGTGTAATATCAATATTCATACTTTTATATCTATTACTTATCGTACGAAAAATATCACCATTTATCTTCTTGATTTCATGTATCAAAGATAGCTTATTCATCCAACTCACCTCGACTAGTTCGATAACGAACTATTAAATTATAACTCTATTAATCATTGTATGCAACAAATAAAAAAGAGATTAATAATTTTTCATAATCTCTTCACATTTCTTAATTAATGAACTCTAAACTTCCTTCTTTTTCGTTACTTACTACTCTAGCTTTCATACCATTTATCATCGTAAAAGAAGGTTTTACATGACCTATGTCAAAATTAAAGATAGTTTTCATATCAGGTAATGCTTTCTTTACAGCATCTTCATAACTCATCTCTGTAAATGTATTTGGAAATAACACCTTACCTATAACTACTGCTTTAGTATACTTAAACCATCCTGCATTCTTAAATTGTAACAAAGTATTATAAAGTCCTTCACTAGTCATACTAAATACATCAAAGTACCAAATAAATCTCTCATCCTTATATCTCTCTAAGAACTCATTCGTCTTATCAAACTTCGTCCCAATTAAATCTTTAAGTACTTCAATACATCCACCTATTAAAATACCTTCTTCATTAACATCACCATTAAGATTCGCCCATTCATTTACTTGATCAAATAAATCATCTACTTCTCTATTTTCATAATAAGGAGACTTCTTTTGTTTAACCAAATTTCCCTTCAATATTTCAAAATAATTTAAATAAGATTGATGTAAATCCTCACTACTAAATCCTGACATATTACAAGGACTATACATAGTTGCAATATCATAATTAGTAGTTAATATGTAAAGTAAACTAGTCGGATCACTACTACCAGCTAACCATTTCGCATTATCTTTAAGTATCTTAAAATCTACTTCGGTTAGCATATCATATAAAAAATCCCCACCACTAGCAATTGCTACCATATCAACATTATCATCTAAAAATAAACTTTCTAATTCTCTTGCTCTAGTTACTTTATCACTGCTAACATAACCATCTGTTCTTACATTATTAGTTTCAACTATTTCAAATCCATTTGCTCTCACATTATTTATACTTTTCTCATACTCTTCTATCTTTCTTGCAACACCACAACTACAAGCAGTAATTCCAATTGTGTCACCATCATTCAAATACTTAGGAATAATCATAATATCACCTCTAATTTATTATAACAAAAAAAGTTCCAATAATTGGAACTTTAATTATTTACATACGTAATCAGCATCTATTGCAGATTCTCTTTCTTCATCATAAGAATCTACTTCTTCATCATCAGTTATTTTTTGTTTTGCTGTTAATGTTACTGAATTACTAGATTTCTTAACAGAAACCTTAACATTATCTTCTTCTGTTTCTTCTGCTAAATCTTCCATATTTTCAATTAATTGCTCTTTTTGATCATCATCTAAATCTTCAAGATCAATTGACATTATAGCAGTCTTACTAGTTGCTTTACCAAACCAGTATTCTATCTTAGCAGTCATTTCTACTGTATATAAACCAGCATCCATTTCTTGCGTACAAGATAATGTCTTATGTCCAAAGACTATAACCAATACTAATACTACAACTAATACCCCAACCATTAATAATACTTTAGATAAACCACTATTTAAATTAAACTTACCTTTTGGTGCATTTTGATTACCAAAATTATTACCTGGTACTTGGTTCATCATTCCAGGATTACCACCCATCATAGGTTGTTGATTCATCATACCTTGATTGTTATTCATCATTCCATTATTCATAGGTTGTTGGTTCATCATTTGCGAATTATCCATCATTGGTTGTTGCATTCCACCAAACATATTATTTTGCATTGGTTGTTGCATACTTTGTTGATTCATCATGCCTTGGTTATTATTCATCATTCCGTTATTCACAGATTGTTGATTCATCATTTGTGAATTGTCCATCATTGGTTGTTGCATTCCACCAAACATATTATTTTGCATTGGTTGTTGCATACTTTGTTGATTCATCATGCCTTGGTTATTATTCATCATTCCGTTATTCACAGATTGTTGATTCATCATTTGTGAATTGTCCATCATTGGTTGTTGCATTCCACCAAACATATTATTTTGCATTGGTTGTTGCATACCTTGTTGGTTCATCATACCTTGATTATTATCCATCATCCCATTATTCATTGGTTGATTATTTTGATTTGGTTCATCAAACCCTGCTCCAGTAAAGAAATCATTTTTGTTATTCATACTTATCACACTACCTTATTAATAACCTAAGTATACCATAAAAAAAAACTATTCACACTAGAATAGTACTATTTTTTAGTTTTTAGACAAATTTTTTTCCAATATTTTAATTGCTTTTTCAGCATGTTCTTTTTGCAAACCTAATTGTTCTTGACCAATATTTTGACAAGGTAACTTAACTAAATGATCAGCTAACTCTTCCATATCATAATCATCATCAATAATCACATAATTTTCTATCTCTGGATGTTCATATAAATACAACATTATTTCATGTTCTCTAGTATCAGCATTAGGAGTAACTCCTATTACATCAATTCCTTCTTCCATAAGTCTAGTTGTTAACATAACCATTATTGGATTCATAACTCCTGATGTAACAAAACTTCTCTTATTTGATGTAGTCAAAACAACCTTCGCTTCAGTTTCTCGAACTATCCATTTTAATCGTTGCAAGTTATCATAATTTATTTTATCCATTTCAAACCAAGTATCTAAAACACCATTAAAATCTAAAAATATTACTTTCATAAAATCACATCCAAAATCGTTTTCTAATATACCACCATCTTTTTTTCAAAACAAGAAAAAAGATGATATTTCTATCATCTAAGCACACATTTCTTGAATTCTATTATAAACTTCATCCCAAGAATTAACTCTATCAATTCCTTTAATCTTTTGTGTAAAAATAGTTCCAAATTGCCAAGTTTCAATTCCTGTCTTATGAACTAATCTACAATTATCATTATTATCATCTATAAATAAATCTATTCCCTCTACAATACATTGTTGAGCTTTATCATTTATATCAACTAACAATTTATCATAGGGAATACCATTAACTGTTAAAAAATCATGACTAATCTTATATGGATCCTTATATTCATTTCTATTTCTTGCAGTAATAAAAATAATTTTATGACCTTGTTCTCTCAACTTAGTCAAAACATCAATAACCCCTTCTCTTAAAGGAACTATCTTAGCAACTGCAGGTAAACTTTCAGATACAAATTTATCATAATTAGGTAATATATTACGTAACATAGCATATGAAGGTTTTTGCATTTGTAATTTTTTCAAATTCATACCATATTTTACTGCTACCATAGGAAGTAAAGTTTCATAAGTATGTGTAATAGTATCATCAATATCAATTCCTATATTCATATCTCTCACCTATTATAAATTATAACCTCAAATTATAAAAAGTACAATATCTATTGTACTTTATATCTCCCCGATTTCTTAGTTGGATCTATCTCTTCTTTTTGTCCTTTTTCTTCATATCCTACCGGTACTTCAACAGTTCTAGGAAGACCTATTCCCTTTTCCGTAAATAAATTTATTCCATAATAAATAGCTATTCCTAAAGAACCAAACAATAACAAAAAATAAACTAAATTAAACGTAAACATTGTTAATAATAGTATAAAAAATATTATTGAAAAAACAAAACCAAACCCACTTCTAAATTTTGTTGGTTTTACATATATTCTCCTAAGCTCAGTTTCTTTATTACTATGTTTATCATATCCGTCTAAAAACTTATCAACAAATCCTTTATTATTCATACTATCACCCATCTTAATTATATCACGTATAATGTAGATAGTAAATTGATGAAGTTGCAAATCATCTTTTT
>CAVAGO010000078.1:0-10386 GCA_963588075.1 bacterium
ACTTAAGTTATAATGATTTTCAATAGTGAATCTAGACATATAATTTTTATATTTCATTTCTAAATAATCTGGTTCATTTATTAATAATTTAAATAAGTAGATGTGAATTATAAAATTGTTTTTTTCAGTTGTACGATAAAAGTATGCAGAGTTATTCACAGGAAGATTAGGATTTTTTATCATTTCAATTAAAGAATTTATAATGAATGATACTTTTTCTTTTGTTTTCTTCATAGTTGCATTATCTAACATACTTTTACCTCCTTTTATAGTTTTTCTAAGTTACCACTAATAATTGAATATAAGTAAATGTTTATATCTTTATTAGTTAAAGTTTTTATGTAAGTTTTATAACCATTTAATTGTTTTAAATAATTTTCATCTTTTATATTATTAAGTTTGTAATCTATTATATCAATTTTATCTTCATACTCTAACATTAAATCAATTATACCATGATATTCTGTAGATTCGTCAGTATATATAAATTCGTATTCTTTATATATATTAGCTTCTTTGATATTTTTTAATAAATCATGATTTAAAAAATCTTTTACTTTATTTCTGATAAATGTATTATCTATTAAATTAAATTCTGGATTTTTGAAATCTAAATATTCTAATGTTTCATGGACTTCTAAACCAAATTTCATATTATTAGAGATTTCTTTAGTAATTAGTTCATGAGTGTTTTTAGAGAAATGTTCTTGGGTTACTGTAGGTGTTTCTTCTACTTGGATTGGTACTACAGTAATGTTTTCAGTACTTTGAGATTCTAATTTATTTAGAGATTTGTTGTTGTATAGATATTGTTTTGTGATACCTAGTTCTTTAACATTTATCTCTTTATAATATTTTATAAGATTATGTTTTACTGAGTTCATTATTTGACTGAATGAACGATATTTTCTTCTAATTGTAATATCTATTGTATTGTTTTCGTCTAGGTCATTTATTTCTTCTTCAACTTTAGGTGTTAGTAAGATCATTGTTTCTTTAGCACGAGTTAGTGCTACGTAGAAGAGACGAATTTTTTCAGATACTTCTTCTTCTAAGTAATGATATTTTACTAGGTATTTAATCATTGATTCGTTGATACCTTCTTTGAAGTATGGAGTTATGATACCGTATTTGTTATCAAATAAGAATCTATCTTTTAGGTCGCTGATATTGAATCCTTTGTATAGACCGCTGTAGTAACATACATGGTATTCTAGACCTTTTGATTTATGAATTGTCATTATTTTTACTGAGTTTGATGAAGCACTAGTTGTGCTGTATTTCATATCGTAGTCAGTATCTAGTAATTCATTTAGATAGTTACGGAATGTGTAGATATCATAACCTAAGCTACTTAAGTTGGTAGCAATATCAAATAACTTGGATATTCTAATCATGGAAGCATCGATATTACCTACTTCGATGAATTTTTCGTACATGTTTGTTTTAGCGATTATTTTTTCTAGTAGTGTGCTGACACTTGTTGAAGTTACTTCTTTAGCTAGATCTTTGAATGTTTCATATACGATGTTGTCTTTGAAGTTGTTGTTTTTGAATGATTTGAATATTTCGTCATCACTTAGATTGAATAAGTAGCTACGAGCAATGCTTATGTAGTCGTATTTGAATTCGGTGTCGAATTCTTTTAGGTTTATTTTTACTATATAGTCGATGATGTTTTTTAGGATGTAGATATCATCTGAGTTATTTAGTTTGTCGTCTTTATATAGTGTTAGGGGGATGCCTACATATTCGAATATCTTTTTGTATAGATCGAAATCTGTTGTTCTATCCATTAAGATAACAAAGTCATTGTATGTAATGTCTCTTAGTACTTTGTCGTCTTTGTTGAAGACTTGGTATTTAGAGTTTATTTTGTCTTTGATATCTTTGGCGATAGCAAAGATTTCTATTTCTTCTTTAGAATATTTTTTATCTTCACCTTCATCGTATTCTAAGATTTGGAAGTCGTAGTTGTAGTCAGTTAGACCTTCTTCGATATAAGAAGTATTTCCATAAACCATTTGATGTGATTCATGGTATTCTGCTCCACCTATTATATCGTCCATAACTAGATTAAATACTTCGTTGATGTTAGATAGAACTTCTCTTCTAGAACGGAAGTTTTTTACTAGATCGATTTTCATTCCGTTGTTACCTAGAGCATAGTTATCATATTTAGATTTGAAAATGTATGGGTTGGCATTACGGAAACGATAGATACTTTGTTTTATATCACCTACACAGTAAGTGTTATGGTTTTCTATCATACCGATGAATGTTTCTTGAATATCGTTGGTATCTTGGTATTCGTCGATCATTATTTCTTTGAATGTATCACGTAGTTCGTTACGAACTGATTCGTTTTCTTTTAGAACACGTATTGATAATAAGGCGATATCTTGGAAGTCATAGATACCATTGTCTTCTTTGTATTTATGGAAGCTATATAAGTAGTCTTTTACTATAGAGATGATTACACTACTATATTCTTCGATGCTATGAAGTGATTCTAGGATTGCTTCTTTGTTACCGTAAGTTGAAACAGTATCTTTTAGTTCATCAAGAGATGCTTTTAGTTTGTCGCGAGCGGCTTTAGTGTCTTCTTCACTACCACGAGGTAGCATTGGTAATTTAGTTAAACCAATTGTACCATAGAATTCGTCGATAGTTTTACAGTTAAGTAATGGCGTTAAGGCTTCTATTAACTTGACAGCATAGTCACCATCAGTATACATAGTTAGTTTGTATGATAGTTTGTCAATCTCTTTAGTTTTATTTTGAAGAAGTGTTTCGTATTCAGTTAGACATTCTTCAATAAATGATTGGCTAAAGTATTTGCTCATGTAGTTTTCAACGTATTCATCACGGTCTGGGAAGGCATCTATTTTAGTAGCTATTTTTAGAATAGCTGATTTTAAGTCTTTGTCATCTTTAACACAGAAATCATAAATTAATTTAGAGAATGAAGCACTTGGATTTTCATAGTATTTGTCAAAGACTTCGTCCATTATTTTGATTTTTTGCATGTCGATGATTGAAGCATCAGAGATACCTATGTCATTAGAAATGTTTAGTAAGTAATGATATTTTTTAACTACTGATAAAGCAAATGAGTCGAAGGTAGTTATGTATGCTTGATCGATTAGTTCTAGTTCTTTGGCAAGAGCTGGATTATCAGGAATTCCTTTTTTGATAGATTTTCTGATACGTTCTTTCATTTCGCCAGCTGCTGCTTTAGTAAATGTCAGGATAAGTAGTTCGTTTACGTGTACGCCGGAATTTAAGATTCGCATGGTACGCGCTGTTAGAACTGCAGTTTTTCCAGAACCGGCACCAGCAGAAACGATTATATTAGTTCCAGTTTCGTCGATTGCTTTTTGTTGTTCAGGTGTCCAAGCCATTATTCCTCACCTCTTTCTTCTTTTTTTGGTCTTTCTAAGATGTCATCTAAATCAAGAGGTTCTAATTCTTCAACATCATCAGCTGTATGGAAACAGATGTCTTTAAATTTACATAAAGTACATCCATAGTTGGTCTTTCCGATTTTTTTAGGCGTGATAGCAAATTCAGCATTGCTTATTTTAGTTGCCCCTTCGTTTATTTTGTTTTCGGCGATGTTTGTGATAAGTTCCATTTCTTTGTTAGAAAGAACTTTGCAGTATGAATAGAATGAATAATCTTTTTTAGTTTTCATACTTTTTATAATATTACTATCCATGTAGGAGTTATCAAACTCAGACAAAATGCTTTGGTCTTCGTTAGAGTAACCTTGTAATAGTAAGTTTTTCTTTTTTAACTGTTCATAACTATGAGAGTTATCAACAGTTACTTCGTTGTTTAATACTTTTTGAAGATAGAAACCCGCTACTTTGATGTTACTTAGCTTTTTAGAATTTTTAGCTAAGTAAAGATATACTGGCAATTGCATACCAATACCATAAGGGATTGTTGTTAAGTCTAAGTTAGGATTTCCTGTTTTGTAGTCGATTATAGCTACGATAGTATGGTCGCCCATATTTTTATATTTTATTTTATCGATGATACCAGTGAAGGTTATTTTCATATCACCAGATAAACTTGTGTAGATACGTTCTTCATGGAATTCATCATGTAAGTTAGTAAAGTTTTCTTGGTCTTTAATTGTTTCGATGATAAATAGTAATTCTTCTTTAAGTTTGGATAAGAAGAATTTTTCTTTGTTATTGAATTCATGATTTAAGTTAGTTAGTTCTTGGTTCCATAGTTCATCGTAGTTAGAATCTACTGTTAAACATTTTTCTAGAATAGCATGGAAAAGAGTTCCTACTAGTTGGTAGAATGTTTCTTCGTAGATATTTAGTCTTAAGACATTACCGATATAGAAACTAAATGGACATCTATAATATTTGTCTAAACTTGAATATGATAGTGTCATTTTGTCTTGTAAGAATTCTTTTAAGTCTTCTTTGTTTATTCCTGTAAATGTATGATTGTATGTGTTATATGGTAAGTCTTGGTAGTTTGAATTTAAGGTACTTAGTAAGTTAGATTTAGTACCATATTTATAGTATTCATCAAGTAAAGAAGTTAGTTTTATTTTGTTATATAATTCTGAGTTATTTAAGTCTTGTGAATTAATAGTTACTACTTCGTAGTTTAAGACTTCGTTTAGACTTGAGATATTGAATTCTTCACCATTAGCAGTATGTTTGAATGTAATGATTAGATTTTTAATTGAGTTAAGTTTGTCTTTGATAATTTGTTTTTCTTGGTTATTTTTATCAACTGTTAAAGATAATGGTAAGTCTTGTTTATCTTTGTCTGTTAAGTATGATTCGTCTTTGTGAATACTAGGTAGGATTCCTTGGTTGAACGAAACAGTGAAGATATATTCGTCATCTTCGAAGATGGTATCTTTCAGTGAGACTTCATGTACAGAAGATGGTACATCTTTCTTAGAAAGTTTTGTGTTTTTTAAATCGTATTTGATCATTTCTAAGACAGATGATTTATCTTCTATGAAGGTGTATTTGTTTATTACATTGATTATCTTATTATAGATGTCTTCTGTTTCTTTGTTATCAACATAGTTACTTAGTTCTTCCATAGTTAGGGAGATATCTCCGTTAAATATTTCAAAAAACTTAGTACAGATGAAAGTACTATATACTGATTCTGATGAATCTAAAGTATAAGGGATTCCAAACATAGGAAAAATTCTTTTGATAAGTTTTTTGTATTCATCATTTAAGTTAGTTAAGTATATTTTAGAAATACTTATTCCCTGTTTTATTAAGTTACAAATAGAGTTTGCTATGTATTCAACTTCATCTTCGATAGTTTGTAATTCGTAGATAGTATGTGAATAAGTATTTAGTTCATCTTGTTTAATTGAGACATTATTTGATTGTTTAAGAATATCTATTAAGTAGTTTAGTTCTTTTGTAAGAGGAAGATTATAGAATACTATGTCTTTGTTTTTTAGAGTTGATTTAAATAGTTTGTTTATCTTAAGTAAGTTTTTTTCTATTAAATCTTTTTTTAGAGATGCTAAAAAAGATAATTTGTCATTATCATAGTTGATATCTTCTATATATGTTAAGTTTTCTAAGTATATTTTTGCTATTTCGTATTTTACATCGTACTTAGTCATTACATAGTAGATTGTTTCTTCGTCGTAGTCGAAATAGAATAATTTATTAAACTCAGTTATTGAGTAAATTTTTATATTTAATAATTCTTTGTTAAGTTTTTTTAATAAGTTCTTTTTATTTACATTAGATGTAATTATTATTTGATTATTTTTGAACATAGTACCACCCTATTTAATTTTATCATAAGAAATAAAATAAGAGTAGGAATTATCTACTCTTATTAGGGGTTCTACATTGAAAATCTCTTTATTTGAACATTATTTCTGCCAGATTCTTTTGCTTGGTATAAAGCTAGGTCGGCGCTATGTTGAACTTGAGCTCTAAATGAATCTATTTTTTCGTCTTCTACTCTTACCTTTTTAATTTGATTACTTGATACATGAACTACACCAAAACTACATGTAATACTTATAGGTTGTCCTTCGAAGATGATTGGTGAACTAGCTATTCTTTCTCTTATACTATTCATTCTATCTAAAGTAACTGTAGCTGGTATATCTTTTAATACTATTAAATACTCTTCGCCACCGATACGACCAACTATATCTTTAGGACGAGAGTCACTATGACGAGTTTGACCGATTATAGTGTCAGCGATATATCTTAAAATATAATCACCTGCTAGATGACCGTATGTATCATTAACTCTTTTAAAGAAGTCGGCATCTGAAATTATAGCTGAGAATTCTTCACTTTTTTCAATGGCTTGTTTAATGTAATTATTAAATTCTTTATAAGCAGCTTTTTTAATAGTTAAACCAGTTGTTTCATCAGTTTGAAGTTCTCTTTCTCTTCTTTTATACTCGGTTATTTCAATATATCTAGTTAAATGATATCTCTTATTGTTTTCAACATAAGTACATGTTAATGACTTATATACTCTATTAGTATTAGGATTAATTAACTCTGAAGAATTATCTGCACTTAATGGTTTTAGTTGATGAGCATATTCAATTAATTGAGAATCATTTGGATAAATTATTCTTCCCTCTTCATCTCTTATAATAATTAGCATGTCTGAAAATAAATTCATTATATTATTTAATTGCATATCGTCACCTCTTTTTTTCGAATAAAAAAGATAGTACAACTTTTTTAAATTGCTGTCAAATAATGATTATAAAATCATAAATAATTTTTATAGCTAAATTTAGGTTTTATAATTTACTTTTAACTACAGATATGTTACAAGTAAAAGTATGGAGGGGATGAAATGCAGTATGGGGCAGAAAAAAATATTTATAATTTAAAAGAAGAATTGATGGAGTACTTAGACAATCCAAGTCAAAAATATAAAAAGTACAAATTCAATCAATTACGTAGTGAAATGTGTGCTAAACGAGGATATAAAGTTGATATGCTTCGCAGTGCTCTTAGTGAGTTAGAGTTAGAAGGAAGGATTGAAGCTGATAATACTCGTGGTTTATTCCGCTCTTTTCCACATGATTTAGGTTATGTTCATGGAGTACTTAGTATTAACAAACATGATGAAGGATTTATCATGGGAAGAGATGGTAAAAAATATAAAATTAGAACTGAAGATTTAAACGATGCGCTTGATGGTGATACAGTTGTTGTAAAACCTACTAAAAAGAAAAGCGAAGGACATATCGTTTGTAAAGTAGATAAAATAATTAAAAGAAAAGATGGTTTAGTTGTCGTTGAAGTTACTAAAGGTGACGATGGCGAATATTATTTAAGACCATTTAATGCGCGTTTAACTCACCCTATTAAAATTAACGCGATGTCAATGAGACCTTTAGTTGAGGGTGATAGAATAGTCGTTAAAATTAGCGAACTTACTGATAATAAATGTTACTATGCAGGATTTGTTAAAAACATTGGACACAAAGATGATCCTGATGCAGATTTAAAAATAATCGCAATTGAAAATAAAATAGTAATAGATTTCTCTGAGCAAGCAATGGCAGAAGCTGAAGCAATACCTACTGAGGTATCAGAGGAAGAAAAAGTTGGCCGTTTGGATTTGACGAACAAGTTAATCTTCTCTATTGATGGTGAAAAAACGAAAGATAGAGATGATGCTGTTAGTATAGAAATAAATGAGCGAGGTAATTATGTTGTCGGAGTTCATATATCGGATGTTTCTTATTATGTTCATCCAGGTATGCAACTTTGGGAAGAGGCATTACAAAGAGGTACCAGTGTCTATATGGCAGATACTGTTATACCGATGTTGCCGCATAAATTATCGAATGGAATTTGTTCTTTAAATCCAGATGTTGATAGATTGACGTTTAGTTGTATTATGGAAATTACTCCGCAAGGTGAAGTTCTAAATTACGACTTCGTTGATACTGTCATTAATTCGAGAAAAGCAATGACTTATGAAGATGTTAACAAGATATTTGAAGAAGGAGAATTACCTCCTGGATATGAAGAGTTCTATGATTCATTAGAATTGATGCATCAATTGTCTACAAGAATGGAAAAAGTAAAAGAAAAACGTGGATACGTAAACTTTGGTAGCAACGATTTAGAAATAAAAATGGATGAAGATGGCAATCCTTTGGAATTTAAAAAGAAAGAACAAAGAACTGCTGAAAAAATTATTGAAAACCTAATGTTACTAGCTGGAGAATGTTATGCTAACTACATGATTATCCCTTCTCCACTTCGTGTACATGAACCACCTGAAGAAGAACGTGTTGAAGAAGCTTTTGAAATGTTAGAAAAAAGTGGTATCAGAGTAAAATCTACACATGATATCGTTAATGGTAAAGTTATTCAACAAATATTAAATCAAATAAAAGATGCTGATGAAAGAACTGTTGCAGCACAAATAATTTTACGTTCAATGAGTCGTGCAAGATATGATGTAGAAAATGTTGGACACTTTGGTTTAGGAGTTCCAGTATATGGACATTGGACTAGTCCAATTAGAAGAGCTGCTGACTTAAGAGGACATTATAACTTAAGATTACAAAGAGATAACAAATTTAGTATAAAAGATGTTGATGCATTCTATGATATGATGGATGACTTCTGTCAACATATTTCAAGAAAAGAAAGAAATGCTGATCAAGCAGAAAGAGATGCTAATGAATTTGAAATGATT
This sequence comes from bacterium, assembly GCA_963588075.1. GTDB lineage: Bacteria > Bacillota_I > Bacilli_A > RF39 > UBA660 > Coprovivens. The sequence goes on from CAVAGO010000078.1 coordinate 8,716, forward strand.
AAATATATGAAAAATCATATAGGCGAAAAATTCAATGCTCATGTCACTTATGTTAATAGTAAAGTTATGTTTGTAAAAACTGAAGAAGGTATTACCGGTAGATTATATCCTGAAGATATTGAAGGAGATAAATTCAATTACAATGATAACTATCTATCATTTGCTGGTAAGAAAACTAAGAAAAGAATTAAGATTGGTACTAAATTAGTACTTACTGCTTTAGAAGCAGATAGAGATTTTGGTTCAATAAGCTTTGGTATAGATAGAGATGACTTACAATTAATAAAATCTAGAAAAAAAGGTGCATAGAAAAAGAAATGTTTAATAGACTGATATAATAAAAGTAGACAACGAAAAAAGAACGTCTACTTTTTTTGTTACAATAATATTGGAGGTAAACTATGAGCAGTGAAATAGGAAAAAACAAAATAATGAGAACACCAAAAGATAAAGAACAAATAGTAAAAAGATATTTGAATGGTGAATCATCAACAAAATTAGCAAATGAAATTAAAAGCACATGCAAAATGATTAGAGAATGGACAATAAAATATGAAGAAAACGGAATTGATGGATTGAAATCTAATACTGGCAGACATAAAAATCCTAATGCTGGATTACATTTGAGAAAACCGAAAGATAGAATTGAAGAACTTGAACTAGAATTAATGAGAAAAGAAATTGAGATTGCTAGATTAAAAAAAGGTTACATAGTGAAAGGAGTTGGGGCCGAAAAGGAATTCGTTACTACATTCGACAAGAATATGAAATAGTTGATAAGTATAAACATAAATATCCTATAAAATTATTATGTGATTTTATGTCTATTAGTAGATCGGGCTATTATAAATGGAAATATAGAAAAGAAAATCCAAGTATAAAAGAAATATCTAGACAAAGTGATATAGAATTAATAAAAAAAGTTCATCAAAAACACAAATCACATGGTTATAGATGGTTAAATCAAAGAATAAGAAATCTTTATGGAATTTATTATACTGATAACTATGTTCATAGAATATGTAAGTATGAAAATATACGATATCAAAGGAAACATTATCAATGGAAGAAATCTGATGATGAGCATCAAACATTTAGCAACTTAGTATGGAATGGATGGAAAAAACTTACTAGACCATATGAAGTGATTGTGTCTGATATGACAGCATTTTGGGTAAAGAATACATATTACGAACTAACACTTTACTTTGATGCATGGAACAAAGAAATACTTGGATACGGATTATCTTCAAGAAAAGGAGATAGAAATACTTACTTTGAAGGACTAAATCAAGTTTTAAGCAAAATAAAAGAAGAACAAATTAAAGACCTTATAATTTTACATACCGATCAAGGTCCAGTTTATTCTTCTAAGTCGTATAACAATCTTCTTAGTGAATTTAACATTCAACGCTCAATGAGTCGAGCTGGTACACCTACAGACAATCCAGTAAACGAATCATTGAATGGTTGGATTAAAGAAGAATTGTTTATAGATTTTGATTTAAAACATTCTAAAGATGTTCCAAATCTAATTAAATTATATATTGAATATTACAATAATGAAAGACCAAGTTACTCATTAAATTATAAAACCCCAATTCAGTATAAAACTGAATTAGGGTTTTAATGGTTCTTTTTAAACTGTCTACTTTTAGTTGACTAGTCTAT
>CAVAGO010000079.1:0-10335 GCA_963588075.1 bacterium
CATTGATACTGTAGACGATGACGAATATATGGACGATGATGATGAAGAAGATTATACAGTAATTTCTCCTAAATTATCAGAAAATAAAGGTGCAAGGGAAATAAAAAGAGAAGAAGTTAAAGAAAAAATACTAACACCTAAAGAGAAAAAAAGAATTGAAACACTCAAAAATAAATATAAATCTATTGAAATTGACGGAACCAATATTGTTGATATAATTGGAAATGCAGGTAAAACTGATATAAATAATGAGAAAATGAGCAAAATTCCTCAAACTAAAGATAGTAATATTGCTACAAAAACTACTCTTTATAATTTTACTAAATCTTATATTCATAATAATTATCAAGCTGATATAATCAATACAGTTAGATCGTTATCTATGAATAAAGAAGTTCCAATGTATATGACTAAAGTGAATGTAACCGATACAAGTGATCAATTTGCCGATAAATATACATATACGTTCCAACTTGAAGATGAATTTAAGAAAAAACATAATCTTAAGTTTGATGTGCCTAAACTCGATGATGGCGGATTCTTTAAACTTAATGGAAATAAATGTTATATTAAAAAGCAACTTATTCGTAAACCAATAGTCAAAATCGGTCCTGATAAAGTTTATATTACTACAGAATTAAATAGTTATCAGGTTATGCGTTCTGGAACACTTCTTAACAAAGGTTCAGAAGTTATACGGCGTTTATTTAGCGAATATTTTGTTGATAATCCTAATATTCGTATTGAGGAAGGAAATTGTATTGAAGATAATAAGGATTATCTTACTACAATTGAATACGATCTGCTCGCTCAAAAATATTATTCAGTAATTATTAATCCGAAAGATAATAAAGAAAAATCTTTATATGGCCAAAATATTCAAATATTCTTTTCGCAAAAACGTATTAGAAAAATTATCGAAGAAAACAATTTAAATACTGGATTCGATGATAATAAAATTCCGAATAATATTCTTCCTATTGCTATTAATTATACTACAAAAGCTGTATATAGCATAGATATGAATAATAAAGGATCTGTTATAAGTACAATTATTACTCTTCTTAAACAAGGTCTTAATAATGATAAAATGATAGAATTTATTAAAAACGTTAAGACTCCTAAACGAAGAATGCATACACAGATTGACATTCAATCTAAGATTGTACCTTTAATTATATTCTTAAACTATTTATTTGGTTGGGAAAGAGTTAAATCGTATTTTCCAGAATCAAATATAATTTTCTCTGAAAAACGAATAAAAAATTCTGCACAATTATCGATTAAATTTGCAAATGGATATTTATATTACAATCAATATCCAATCAACGGTGCAATATTACTTAATGGATTATCTCAAGTAAATACCGAAGATTATAATTATGAGGATATGAATATTCCTGGATTATATTTAAACTTTCTTGAAGATAAATATGGAACTAAGAATATTGCTAAGGGTTGGAAAACTGCTAAAGAATCGATGTTAGATTTGAAAACATTACAAATTCTTGAAGAATTAAATCTTCCAACAGATTTACTTGAAATATTCTTATATTCAAATGATTTACTTACTGATAATGATGTTAAATCAGAATCAGATGTGACTAATTATAGAATTCGTTCTTCTGAAATCATAAGTTCATGCCTTTATCAAGTATTAATCGAAAGATACAATACTTATAAAAAACGTAGTGATAAAAAACTTACACTTAGTATTCCACAAAATGCGGTGTTAAGCAAAGTTTATAAAACAGAAATAATGGAATACTATAATTGTTTGTCTCCAATGGGTGAAATTGGAACTGAAAATACTACTACATTTAAAGGTCCTGGTGGAACTAAAGAAGAACGTGCGTTTACAATGGAAAAGCGTGCTTATGATGAATCTTATTATGGAATATTTGCGATTTCTACACCAGATAATGGTAACTCTGGTATTGTGAAACGTCTTACAGCTAATCCAAAAATTTTAAATACTTTGGGATTTTTAGGTAAACAAGATGATAAAAATACTTCTATTACAGATATTTGTTGCACTGAAGAAGCATTAACTCCATTTGTAAATAAAATGGATGACCCTTCGCGTATTGCATTTGTTTCTATTCAAAATGGACACGTTGGAGGAATATTAGATTCTTCTTTACCTCCTGTTCGAACAGGTGTAGAAAAAACGATTCAATATCAAGTTTCGGATGTATTTGCAAAAAGGGCTAAAGCCGATGGGGTAATATCAGATATAGATCAAGTTAATAAAAAAGTATATATTTCTTATAAAAATGGTACAAATGATTGTCTTGATTATGGAAATACTATGCTTAAGAATAGTGACGCTTATAATATGGCTACACATGATTGTTATGTTAAAATTGGTCAAAAAGTTAAAGAAAACGACTTGATTGTAGCAGATAATCGATTCTTTAAACGAGATCCTATTACTGATGAAATAATTTATACTCAAGCTAGAAATGCAATGGTAGCAATTATGGAAGGTTCATATACAGAAGATGACTCTTCATTAATCACTCAAACATTATCTGAAAAACTTTCAATGAATTTTACTAAATGTAAATCTATTGTACTCAAACCTACTGATACATTGATCAATTATGCAAAAGTTGGTGATAATATTCATCTTGGTGATCCAATATTAACTTTTGATGAAACTGGTACATTAGAAATTAGTGGTGATTTAGACGATAAATTTATTGGATTTGATGATGAAGCATTATCAGATTTAATTCATCAGACACCTAAAGCTAATCTTGATGGTAAAATTGAAGAAATGAGAGTATATTGGACGGTTCCGGTTGAAGAGATGTCTGAATCATTGGCTAAATTCGTTAAATCTTATATAAATAAAATTAAGAAAGAAATTAGTGAAGAAGAGAAATTTACTGGTAAACCAAGTTTAAAACGTAATTTAATTCAAATCAGTACTCCTGAAAAAAACCGAATTAGTGGTGAAGAAATTGATCCTAAACTCGGTGGAGTATTAATTCAATATTTTATTTCCAATAATGATATGATGAGTGTTGGTGATAAAGTTGCATTACATTCTGCTCTTAAGTCTGTTAATTCTACAGTAGTTCCAAAAAATTTGGAACCATATAGAGAAAATGGTAGACTTGATGGAATATTTAGTGTAATTTCATGTAATGCTCGTATGATTAATTCTGTTTGGTTAACCGGTTTTATCGGTAAAATTTTGTATGATTTTAGCAAAGATTGGGCAAAAGATTTATTAAAAGAAATCGGTGAAATAAAATAATTATAACTTAAATATAGAAAGGAAGATTAATTTCTTCCTTTCTATATATTTTGTAACAGCAAATCAAAAACAATTCTATATAATGTAAATATACGAATTTTATATAAATATGAACTTTTTAAGGAGAAATAATTATGTATGATCCGAATAGTTTGATGTATGTCACAAAAGAATATGAAAATTCTTTAAAAGAGAAAGCAAAGAAGATTTATGCAGATAATACTGTAAAAACTACTTTGGATTCTGTAAATAAAGAACTTGATGACATACTTTTACAAATAAATAATAAACTTGATCAGATTTCACAGAAAAATGATGAAATTAATTTGTATAAAGCTGATGTTCACAGATACATCGATACGACTTCTATTGAAACTAAAGATATGATAGATGACACATTGGCTTCTACAATCACTCACCCTTCTGTAATATCAAATAAAACTAATCGAAAAGTTTCAAAATTATTTAATAATAAGAATTTTATAAATCAAAAAATTGAATTGAATGGTTTTGATAAGATTGATATTGAGAAAGATAGATTAGGCACAGATGATAATGTGAAATCATTTGATATTCCTATTAGTGATAAAGAAACTCTTAAAGTAATTGATTATTCGATTACATATAAGCAGAAACCAACTATTGTTAAGAAAGTAGTGGATGGTGAAATTACTAAAGAAGAAAAAACTGTTGTAATTAACAGAGTGTTTACAGGAAGATTTTACATTATTAGACCAGATGTGGATAATCATCCTGAACAAATTATTGTTAAAATGGTTGTGGAAAATGCAGATAATACTGCTAATAATAAAGAAATATCTATTCTTAACATTAGAGAAATGAAAGATACTGATAATTCTTATTTTTCTGATAATGTTGGTCCAGAATTCGATTTGTATTTCTTTACTCATGATATTGATAAAATTACAATTTGTATCGGTGACATTTCTCCATTTAAATGGATTTTACAAAAAACTTCATTTACAATCAATGAAGATGAAGAACCAGATGTTGTAGAAATTGTTGTGGGAAATATTGATAAAGTTGTTACTGGAATTGATTTTAGTAAGAATTTAAACGGATATTTCATTAAAACTGCTGAAAAATTATATTTTACTAAAGATCCATATTTTGGAGATTCTAATTACATTGAATTGAATTCAATTGAGTACGACGGATCTAATTTCTGGGTAAAAGATATTAGTGGAATTGTATTTATTCATAGTAAAGATAAGACTTATGTTTGTGGAACAGAAATTTCTTCTATTAAAGATACTGGCATAAATGTAAGTCAGATTAAACAAGTTAATTCTAGCGAAATTATCGGTGTAATCGATGGTGTGGGTCTCATAGGATTCAATACACAAACATCACAATTTAACACAAATCTTGTAACATTAAATGGTGAAGTTTATGATTCAAATACAACTTATGAATCGGATACATATACTTCTAGTGGAGATTTTATCGAAATTGATAATAATAAATTATTGGTTGTATCTACTAAAGCTGATAGTTTCCAATATTTCTTTATTGCTCTTAACACAAATACTAATAGTTATATTGATGGATCTTCGATAAGTAATGTTGTAAGTATAAATATTCCTAATTTCTTGTTGACCACCCCAACATCTAGTAAATTACAATTACTTAAAACGGTAGTTGGTATATTTGTATTGGTAGAATCTATTGGCGAAGAATCACAGTATTCTGTTATTTATAATCTTAGAAATTTAAACATTAAATCTAAAGATTATATTTATCAATCGATGACACAATTAAAACTTTTTGATCCTGTAGATCAGGAAGAAAAAACTGATACAAGTGTAGTTATTGATAAGCTTATTGATACTTCTATCGGAACGTTTGGTATTACTATTGATAATAAACTTTATTGTATCGATGATACTTATTATATTAAAGCATTATCTACAAGAGAAATCAAGGAAAATGATACTATTGTGGGTTATGAGGATGATAAATCATATATTAAACTTGATAGTTCTGAACGTATTGATGGAATTTATTATAAAAAAGAAGAACCATATTTATCAAAAGTAATTGGAATAGCAGAAACTGCTACAGGAATTTATGTTATAGGTTCAACTGGTATATATGAATTAACATCTAAACTTACTCTTAAGACTAAAAAGTATGATGAAAGTTTCCTTATTAATGATTTTGTTAGAGATAACATCAATAACAAACGGGTGGTAATTTCAAGTAATAATGGTACAAATTCTAATTTGTACAAGATCGATGAAGTCATTAAAGCTCCAGATTGTACAAAACTTAGATACAAATATATTGATATTTTCAATGGAAATTATACAAAATATGATAAATCTATTGAAAATTATGAATACAATATTGAAACTGATAATGGTTGTCCTATTATTAAGTTCGATGCATCATTATATATATCATTGATTGATAATACCGGATCGTTATATAATACGAGTGATATTATAGAATATTCAGATTCAAAATATACATTCGGTGACATCGATCCTATAATTGATCACGAAATTGGTTTTAATATATTAGTTACCGAAGATGATGGTACTGTAAATAAGAAAAATATTATTAAACAAGTTGAAACTAAGATGTTTATTCTCAGAACGAACAAATATGGTTTTATTAATTATAATGGATTTAACATTGAAAATCCTAACAATATTGATAATATTAGTGATGTTGATGATAAAAAAGTTATCAGAATTAATCACAAAAGTACAGATACCGATATATCATTGGATGATATTAGACAACAGATATTAAAATTAATGTATAATGAAAGATCTGTTATAAAAAGTACTGTTGGTAAAACGGAATATTATTATGGTAGTACAGAACCAAATGAAAAGTTTCCAATAAGAAATGTAAGTAGAGTTGATGTTGGAGGAAAAATTTCTTGGCTAGATTTTATGAATGGTTCACTGTATGCAATAATTGATGGATCATTTAATAGAATTATTCAATCTGTAGATAATTATGCTAAAAGCGAAATATCATATAATCCGATAAAAATTATCGATGGTACAACATTGAAAGGTTTTAAAGAAACTAGTGTCGGCAATTTTGTTTGGGGTACATCTGGTATAATGCTTTATAATGACGAAACATCATTTGTAAATCAGCTTACTGGTTATGATTCCACAACTGACGGAAAGGTTATTGATGTTGTTGATTGTAAAGATGAACGTCAATCGGTATTGATAATTTGTGAAAAAACAATTTATCTTTATATATGTAGAATTACAACAGGTTCGACATTTAGTAAACCATTTAGTTTATCTTCGAATTTGTATAATATTAAGAGTGTATTTGATACGTATACATTCAATAGAGCAGTTGTAGTCGATGGATCTATATATTTAACATCATATTCTTCAAACCATTTATGTAAATTAACATATTCTGGTAATAATGAACCAACTATATCTATACTCATAGCAAATGAGACTTTTACAAATATTGTTAGTGACAAATCAACAGGTTTCCAAACTATACATAGCGTTATTAAAAATGATAAAAAGTATTTAATTATACATTTATCACATTCAATTTTATCTTATGATTTACAAGATAATAAACTCGAATTATTGAAAAATGTCGATGGTACATTTGTATCCTTTGATTTAGAAACTGATGACTACATTTATAATAGTGATGGAAAATCTGGATTATATCGATTGAATAAATTAACATTTGAAATAGAAAATATTGATCCATTATTTAAAGGTTGGTTATTTAAAAATGCTGATCGAATTTATGGATGTAATAATATTGATGGTTTGGATTATCAAACTAGAACTATTATTTCATTATTTGATCAAAAAACAAATAGATTTGAACCTATAAATACTTATATAAATGTTGAAGACGTTGATAATTATCTTCAAGTTGGCGTTATTCGACAATACAAAATGATTTGTGGAAATCCTAATGTCGGTGTGTTCTGGACTTCTTGTTCATCTAATACTAAGTTAAATCATTTAGTAGATACAAGTTATCCTTATATTGGAAGATATGAATTCGATAAATATAAAACAATTACTAATTGTGTTAAACACAAAACTACTGGAAAACAGTATTATTTGGATTTAACACAATCTAAATTATATGTCGACGGAAAGATAAGTGATGCTGATTTAACAGTATCTTATTCTGATTATAATAAGACTACAGATTCTGTACCACAGAGTGGAAAAACTTATTATACAATTAGTGGAAATTTTTATCCAGTTTATAATATACAAGAATTTGATCATGATGGAAAATATTATGTTTCAAATGGCGCTTATAATTATGAATTGGTAAATAAAACTAGTACTCCTACTCCAGAACGTGGCAAAGAATATTTTGTTAAAAATGTAGATGGCGTGTATGTTTCTTGTGGTTATAATTTTACTGAATTTAGTACTAATGTTGATTATTATATTAGAACTATTGGTTATAAATTGGCTACAGAGACTACTCCTAAACCAAACGTTCAATATTATTTAAATGAAAATCCAATTTATTCTCCTATTACTACAAATATTTCATCATTTGATTCAACTATGGATTATTATGAGTTGGGAAATTATACTACTACACTATATCCTGATACTAAATCTGATCATTTAATAATGGTAAAAGATTGGTTAATTTTTTCAACACTAAATTATAATACTAATCAATTATTTAGTCTTGCGTATAATGTTGTTAACAATACAAAGGTTGTACTTCCATTCTTTGTTGTTGACGGATATGATACAAATGTTGGTATATTCTTGACATATCGTAAAAACTATGGATATAAATATTATAATATTGGATATTTTACAGACGATTTAACTAAGTTAACTTATGAAATAAGTCCAACTGATGTCATTAGAAATGATGATGAATCAGTTAAAATTGACTTAATTGAATTTGGTGTAGATAAAAATTTAGGAATAAATGATGCACAAAATATTTTTGTTTGTGGTAAATTTGGTCAATTATACAAATATTCTCCATTAGTTACCGATTCATTTAACAAATTTCATAGTGTTGGATCTAGTGAATTTGGATTTAATCGTTTGATTAATTTGGATGATGATGTATTTGTAATTGAAGATAACACAACATCTTTAACTATCGATAAATACGATCCTTCTACAAATAGCATCAATAAATGCTTTACTGGTAGAAAATTTGAATTGACTGACATTGGTTATAAAATTGATAATATTGGTAAAAAAGATGTATATGTTATAGGATCTGGAGACTACAATATCTATAAATCTAACAATGATACATTCATTCCGGTATTTAAGACTTTTAATAGTTCTATCGGCAAAGTAACCAAAGTTGTAGATAATTATAGTGAAAATAAAATTATATTAAGTCTTGAAGATAAAGGATATTCACTTATTATTGGAAATGATAGTGATTCTGAATTCGAGGACAAAATATGTGTATCTCCGACTTCAGTAGAAAGTCTTAAAAGATATGTTTATAATACAAATGATTATTATTATACTGATGATAACGGGTTTAAATATATATTAGATAATAATAATGAAATAAAATTGTGTAATTATAATATGGATAGAGCTATAATAGGGAAGCCAGTGGTTATTAAAAATAGTACTGGAGAATTTAATTATTATAGCAATGATACAAATGTTGATGTAAAAGGTGTTCATCCACTCGATCCTAAAATCAATCAACTTCCTATAAGAAGTTATGATAAAGAAAGATTGATTTATCCTTGTTTTGAAACCGAAGTAAATACTTTGCTTCCGATAGGAAATGTACAGCATCTTTATGATTCTGATGGTATCGCTATTCTTCATTATGTTCCACAATTTGATTATTATATTGATTCTGAATATGGTACATTCGGTATTCAAGGTGATGAAGTATATTTAATTAAACGATATACTGACGATAATCCTAGATGGAAATTAATTAATTATTTAAAAACTTCTGGTTCTTCATTCAAGACTATAATAAAAACTAATAAACTTGGTTGGATTTTAGTTGATGATAGAACGATTACTAGATTTAATTCTGAAACTATGAAATTTGATATTGAAATTTCTATTAGCGAATGGACTAATGATGGAGTTAGTAAAGTAATTAAAATTAATTATATCGAAGAATTTGACAATAGTGATGAATTATTGATTGGATATATCGAAGGTGCCGAAGAAATAAATACTGGTGTTGCCAAACCATTCGCTTTACAAGCATATCGAAAAGTTGGTGATAAATATAAGTTTATAAATATTATTGCAAATAATTCTAGTTCTAGTACTCCAATTACAGGAATTACTGAAACACGATTTGGTATAATGGTTGTATATAACACTTTCCCAACAGGAACTGTCGACTTAGTAATCAATTCAAGCAACTTTAGTAACTTTAATGCAAAGGTTGAATTGATTGATAAAGATAGCGCTACTATGAATTCAATCAATTTTATGAGTAGTGCTCCTACAAATGGTGAGACTTCTTATACTTGGAGTGGATTAAGTGGATCATTGATGCCATTGGATTTACGAGAAATTACTGAAACTAAAAATGGAAATATCGTATTGTGTCAAAGCACATTTGACCGAGATACTAGTAATTCCAATTTAAATACTAATATTGGAGCATGGTTACTTGTAAATACTAACACGTCAAATTACACTGATAGTAATAACGACGATATATTTAGTAATAAATTCACAAATAATGACGATTGGATATTCGTTCCACTAAATAAAAATGCTAAAAGTGTTTGGACTGAGAATATAGATACAAGTGAATTTGAAAATGAATATATTACGGATTCACATTATCATTTAAATGATGATAAAACAATTTTGTGTATAAAGAATAAGAATTCAAATAAATTTGTGTTAAACGATTTTAAAAAGTCTTGTTATTTTATTAATGATGATTTATTTGATAATGTAGGCGATTCGAATAAAAATCTTTTTTCAGACAAAATTGTCAATGGAAAGAATTTATATCGAAATATCGGAAATATTGGTATTACATGGATACAGAGTAATATTACTAATGGTAGTTTCAGATGTTTAACT
>CAVAGO010000080.1:0-9932 GCA_963588075.1 bacterium
AAGTAATACAAGTAATGAAATAGATTTAGATAATATTAGTTTTGAATTAGTATTACCAGAAGGATTATCTATTAATACTGATGAAATAACTGAAATATCTGATAATAGCAATGGAGTATTTGGAAGTTATGCTTATGATAGTTCTTCAAGAGTACTTACTTATACTTTAAGTACAATGATTGCTGGTGAAACAAAAAATATTACAATACCAGTAGAGATAGATTTTACAACATTAAGTACAATAACTTCATTTAATGCAAATGTTCAATTAAAATCTCTTGGTGGAAAAGATTATTCAAGTGAAAAAATTAAACTATATAATACTTTAGCTGTTCCAGTATTAGAATATGCTAAGTATGTTGATACTAATGATACTAGTGAGTTTACTGATGAAGCGACTGTTATAATAGAAAAAGGTGAAACTTATACTTATAGAGTTGTGGTAAATAATACTTCATCAATTGATGCTAAAGATATAGAGATAGTAGATAGTGTACCTAGTGGATTAACAGTAGTAGAAAGTTCAATTACTAATAATGGTGTTTATGATAGTACAAATAATACTATTACATGGAATATAGATAAGTTAAGTGCTAAAGCATCAATTAATTTAGAATATGATGTTACTGTTGGTAGTGATATTACTTTAGGTACTATATATAGAAGTAGTGCTCATATAAGTGTAGTTAATCCAATAGATAAATCATTAATGTTATATGATGATGATACTAATATAATTAGTACTCTTTATCAAATAGTTTCTAATATAAAAGTTACTAATAATGTAACAGGAGCATTAGCTGATAAGAATAAAGGATTTACTTATGAGTTTGAATTTAGTGGAGATTCTTCATATGTAGGAGAATATAATGTAGTTGATGGAAATGGTAATAAAGTTGGAACTTTAGTATTAGATTCAACTGGTAAAGGAAGTTATACTGGTACTTTGAAAGCTTCAGAAAGTATAGAATTTAAATTGTTACCAAATGGTATAACTTATACAATTAAACAAACTATTGAAGAGGGTTATACAACTGTTTCAGATGGTGCTACTACAACAGATGATGCTGTTGTAATAAGTGGAGTTACTGATGAAGTAAAACAAATTAATTATTCTTATACAAATAGTTATTCTGTTTCTACATCAGTAGATATTAGTGCAGAAGTTACTTATGATAAAGAAATAACTGATGGTATGTTTGCTTTAACTATTACAGATAGTGAAGGAAATGTTGAAACTCAATATGCAGATGAATTTGGAATAGTTAATTTTGATACTATTGATTATGATAATGTTGATGGATCATTTACTTATACTATTTCACAAGTAAATACACAAGTTAATAAAGTAGGTTATGATACTAATACTTATAAAGTAGTTGTTACATTAACTAATGATGGTAAAGGTAATTTGAATAGTAGTGTTAAGTATTATAATAAAGCTAATGAAGAAGTTACTGATATTATCTTTAATAATGAATATGTTCCTAATGGATTGATTATAAATAATGTTAATACAAGTGATTATGTTAATAGTGATATAGTATTTAAATATTATTTAGAAATTAGTAATAGTACAGCAGGTAGTTATATAGTTAAAGATAAAGATGGAAATAAACTTACTGAGTTAGTTGTTGAAGACGATGGAACAGGTACTTATGAGTTTGAATTGAAGAGTGATGAAAGAATTACTGTATTAGATTTACCTAGTGATACAAAATATATTATTACTCAAGATTTAGTTGATTATTATACAACTACAATGGATGATTTAACTTATACTGTTGATACTGAAAATAAGATAATAACTCATAGTGGAACAACAATAGATTCAACTATTCAAATTGATTTTAAAAATAATTATGTAACTAGTGGTTCATTTACTCCGAATAGTGTTGTAACATTGTTAGAAAAAGAATTAGAAGAAGATGAATTTACATTCGTATTAAAAGATGTTTCAACTGGTTTAACTAATGGATATTTTGAATATGTTACTAATACATTAGAAGGTGAACTTAACTTTACAACAATCGAATATACAAGACCTGGTACTTATGTATATGAAATTACACAAGTTAAAGGAGATTCTAACCATATCTATTATGATTTAAGTAAGTGTGTATTAACTGTTACTTTAGTTGATAATGGAGATAGTACAATGACTTTAGAAAGTGCATTGTATGAATATGAAAGTGGTAAGGATTATTTTGAAAATACTTATTCAGAAGAACCAATTGTACCACCAGTAGTAGAAGATGATAGTAATGGTAATCCGAATACTGCTGAAGAAATTAGTAAATTTGGAATTGTTGTAGGAATGATTGCTTTAGTAAGTGGATTGTTCGTTGTTGAAAAACATATAAGAAGAAAGAGATTAAGTGTGTAATCTCTTTTTTTATGATAGAATTATAATAGGAGATGATAAGATGAAATTAAAAGATAAAGTTTGTGTAGTTACTGGGGGAGCTATGGGGAATGGATTAGGAATAGTAAAAGTATTCTTAAAATATGGTGCTAGAGTAGTTATACTTGATTATGCAGATTGTTTAAATGATGTAGTAGATACTTTAAAAAAAGAGGGTTTTGATGTTACTGGATATAAAGTAGATATTAGAAATAAGGGAGCTATTAGTACAGCAATAAAATCTGTTGTTAAACAATATGAACATATTGATGTGTTAGTTAATAATGCTGGTGTTTGTAGATTAGAGAAATTTGAAGATATGGATGATGAATTGAGAGATTTCCATTTTGATATTAATATTAAAGGTAGCTGGAATGTTACTAAAGCTTGTTTACCTTATATGAAGAATAGAAAAGGTTCTATAGTTAATTTATCTAGCGTTACAGGCCCAATGGTAGCTGATAGTGGAGAAGTTGCTTATGCGACTACTAAAGCTGCAATGTATGGTTTTACTAAAGCTTTAGCTGCCGAGTTGGTTAATGATGACATAAGAGTTAATGCAATATTACCTGGATATATTAGAACACCAATGGTAGATGGAATGGCTAAAGAAACTAATCCTAGTGATCCAGAAAGTGTTGTAGCAGGTATTGCTGCAGGTATTCCAATGGGAAGATTAGGGACTATTGAAGAACTTGGTGAGTTAGCGGCTTTCTTAGCTAGTGAAGAAGCAAGTTA
The DNA here is from genome assembly GCA_963588075.1 of bacterium. Taxonomy (GTDB): domain Bacteria; phylum Bacillota_I; class Bacilli_A; order RF39; family UBA660; genus Coprovivens. Next base: position 3,143 of record CAVAGO010000080.1, read on the forward strand.
TATTACAGCGCAAGGAATTGTAATAGATGGTGGTTCTACATTACCAGAGACAATGACTATGGGTGTGTAGTAATTTAGGTAAAAATAAAACTGATAGGTGAAGCTATCAGTTTTTGTGTGATTTAAGATAAGTTTCTTGGATTATTGTATTTTATAAAATATTCGTAGTATTCTTCAAATGTTATGTCATGTTCATATATGTAGGTAGCACATTCTACACCGCAATAGCGATAGTGCCATGATTCATATTGATATCCGGTAATGTCTTCTTTTCCTTTAGGAAATCTTATAATAAATCCGTATTTGTGAGCATTGGTTGATACCCATTCAAAAGACTTTGAACTACCATAATCTTCGTATTCATAATTGTAATCTCTTATATCAAAAGCATAACCAGTTTGATGTTCAGAGTATCCAGCACGAGCAGAGTAGACATCAGCTTTGGATTTATCACCATTTTCAGTTGATACCCAGTAATTGTATGTTGATACTTGAGTATCATAACTGCGATATGCTGATTTTAATTTAAAACCATAACCTGCTTCGTAAGCGTCGTTATACATTTTTAAGAAGGCATCATAACATTCTTGAGTTAGTTTAACGCTAGTACCATTGATGTGATATTTACCTGGAACAGAAACTAAGTTTTCGCTTGGGTATGAAGCATCAGCATAGTAATATTTATTTAAGATAACAAATTTTCCTAAGGAAGTATCTGTTGGCATTGTATTAGTATAAAATTCATTATCGATATGAGTATTAATTATTGTAACTATTTTTGAATATGATAAAGATTGGTTTTCATTATAATAATTGATGTATTTTTGAAGATAATCGTCAATATAGTAAGTTTCATTGATAAAGCTTTCAGCTATTTCATGGTTTATCTTATTATCAATTAAATAATTAATATTTTCATCTGAAACATATTCTTTAATTGTTGTAATGTTTTCTTCTGAATAATTTAGCTCTTCAAGTTTTATAGTTTGTTCATCTTTTGTTTCGACTTGTGGATTATCTTTTGGTGTTGGAATGAACATATCTTGGTTAGTAAAATGTTTTAATATAGTTATAGATATATAACCTACGGTTATAACAAGAATTAAATTGAATAGTAACTTAATACCTTTTTTCATTTTTTTCTTCTTTTTCATATTATCACCATATTTATTTTATCATATATTGATTATTATGTTATGATAGTTTTGGTGATTTTATGAATGAAGTAATTAATTTTAAGAGAGAAGAATTATTTAAACATTACAATGAGATGGATAATCCTTTTATTATTATGACAATTCCTTTAAATATAACTAGAGTAGTAGAGTATTGTAAAGTGCATAAGCATTTTTATGCAACAATGGGATTTTTGGTTGGTAGAGCTGTTAATGAAGTTGATGGTTTTAAGTATAGATATAAAGATGATAGATATTTTTATTGTGATAGATTAGCTGTTAATTTTACAGAGAAAGTAAATGAACAAATAGGATTTTTTGATTGTGACTCAGATAACCTTGATGATTTTGTTAAAGAGTTTGATAATGAGAAGAGTAGATTAGGTCATTACGATGATGCTAGTGAAGAAAATAGAGAAGATGTAGTTTGGGTTTCTTGTTTTCCTTGGGCAAAGTTTAATGGTTTAGTTTCACCACATGATAAAAGTATCACTATTCCACAATTTATTTGGGATAAATATGAAGAAGTAAATGGCGAATACTATTGTAATATGATGATAATGGTTCATCATGGATTTGCTGATGGATATCATGTGGGAATGTTTATAGAAAAATTAAATAAATATATAAATGAATTAAAATAAAAAAAGTGAATTTAGATTCACTTTTTAGTTTTCTGTTTTTTCTCTTACTTCCATTATAACTGGTAAGACGATAGGACGGCGACCAGTAAGATTACTAATAAATGGATGTAATTCTAAAATAATTTGATTTTTTAAATCTGTATAGCTGTATGGATTTTCATTTAAGAATTTTGTTACTATTTCAGTTGTTTTATTTTCGATTTGTTGAATTAATTCAGCATTTTCATTTACTAAGATAAATCCTCTAGTAGTTATATTTGGTTTGATTAATAATTTTCTTGATAAAGGATTTATATTTAAAATAGTAATAAGAATTCCGTCACGTGACATTAATTTACGATCTTTAATTACAACAGACCCAACTTCTCCGATACGAGAACCATCAACGTATACATCGCCGGCTTGAACTTCTGGACCACGATGAACACCAGTGTTATCAAGTATTAGAGAATCACCATTTTGCATAATGAAAATGTTTTCTCTTTTTACATCACAATCAACGGCTAATTCAGCATGTTCTTTTAACATTCTATATTCACCATGCATTGGCATGAAATATTCTGGTTTAATAAGTCTTAACATTAATTTTAATTCATCTTGTTTAGCATGTCCTGATGTATGGATATCACTAAATTCTGAATTAGTTATTACTCTAACACCTTTTAAATATAATTTATTAATTATTCTGTTAATACCTGCAGCATTACCTGGGATAGGGTTTGATGAGAAGACTACCAAGTCATCTGGCATTAATGAAATTTGCTTATGAGTTCCGTTAGCTATTCTTGATAGAGCAGCTAGTGGTTCACCTTGAGAACCTGTACATAAAATACATATTTCATTTTTCTTTAAACTCTTAGCTTGATTACTATCGATAAAAATAGATTTATCTGTTATTAAACCTGTTTGTAAAGCTAGATTTGTAGTTGTTTCCATACTACGACCAAATACTATTATCTTACGATTGTTCTTACGACATGTTTCAACGATATGTTTAACACGATAAATGTTAGAAGCAAATGTTGCAATAATAATACGTCCATTATAACCATTTACGATATCTGATAAAGCTTCATCAACGGAGTTCTCTGATTTAGAAAAACCTGGAGATAAAGCATTTGTACTATCACTCAATAATAGTTTTACACCTTCAGCACCAATTTTAGCCATCTTATGTAAGTCAGCCATTGGTCCGATTGGTGTTAAATCGAATTTAAAATCTCCTGTTGATACAATAGTACCATTTGGAGTGTGAAGAACTATACCAAAACTATCTGGAATAGAGTGAGTAGTTGCAATAAATTCAATATCAAAATATTTTGTTTTAATTCTAGTATCAGAATTAATAGTTTCTAAATTGTTATATGCTATATTACGATCTTCTAATTTATTTTTAATTAAATCGATGGATGTTTGTGCACCATAGATAACAGGAATATTAATACTTTGTAATAGGAATGAAATACCACCAATATGATCTTCATGTCCGTGAGTAATTAATAAACCTTTTATTTTACTTTCATTTTGTTTTAAATAAGTTACATCTTGGATAACATAATCAACACCTAATAAGTCACTTTCAGGGAAAATAACTCCGGCATCAATTATGAATATTTCATCTTTATGTGTAAAAACATACATGTTCTTACCGACTTCTCCTAAGCCACCTAAAGCAATGACAGATGTAAAACTGTCTTTATTATTCATAAAAAAATCTTTCCTTTCAAATTAATACAATAAAAAAATAAAAGTAATAGTTCTTCGCTATAAGTAATTATATATCAAATAATGTTAATTGTCTAGTTTGTTCTAGTAAAATATAATGTAAATTACTTTGATTAATACTTTGATATAAGATATAATAAGTTTGGTGATTAAAATGGGATTATTTGATAAATTAAAGAATTTAATTAGTAAAAAAGAAAAAATAAAAGAAGAAGTAAAAGAAGAGTATAATGTTTCTGAAGTTGCTGAGATTTCTGATGAAAGACTAGAAGAAATCGAGGAAGTTAATGAGATTGAGGATGAATTAGAAGATGAAGGCATCGATGTTGTTGATGATGAAGAGGAAGTAGAAGAAGAGTCTTTGGATGAAGAAGATGAAGCAGAGAAAGAAATTGATACTGAAGATGAAACTTCTGATGATGAGGAAGAAGATGATGATTGGGCAGAGTTTGTAAATAAACAACAAAAAATACAAGCTGCTCAAGATATTGAAACTTATGATAAGGGATTAGAGAAAACAAGAAAAGAGTTTGTTTCTAAGTTATCAATGTTAGGTGTTAAATATACTAAAGTAGATGAAGATTATTTTGAAGAATTAGAAGAAATACTTATTAATGCAGATGTTGGTGTTAATACTGTAATGAACTTTATGGACCAATTGAGAGATCGTGTAAAGAAAGAAAAAATAACTGATACAGCTTATTTAAATGAAGTTATTGTTGATGAATTATTTATTATTTATGTAGATAACGAGTCTTTATCAGACAAGATTAATATGGCTAGCGAAGGACCTACTGTTATACTAATGGTTGGAGTTAATGGAGTAGGTAAAACTACTACGATAGCTAAGTTAGCCCATAAGTACAAAAATGAAGGCAAGAGTATAATGATGATTGCTGGAGATACTTTTAGAGCAGGAGCTGTTAAACAATTAGAAGAATGGGCAGAAAGAACAGGTTCATTATTCTATGGTAAAGAAAATACTGACCCAGCAGGTGTTATATTTGATGGTTTAGTAAAAGCTAAAGAGGAAAATGTTGATATAGTATTAATTGATACAGCTGGTAGATTACAAAATAAAGTTAACTTAATGAAAGAGTTAGAGAAAGTTAATAAAGTAATTGGTAAACATATACCTAATGCACCTCATGAAACATTACTTGTAATAGATGCTACTACAGGTCAAAATGGTATTAGCCAAGCTAAAGCATTTAAAGAGATAACTGATATTACAGGTATTGTTTTAACTAAGTTAGATGGAACTGCTAAAGGTGGTATTGTACTTGCAATAAAAGAAGAAGTTAAAATACCAGTTAAGTTTATTGGACTTGGAGAGAAAATGACTGATTTAAAAACATTTGATATTGAAAATTATATTTATGGTTTATTTAAGGATATGATGTAATGGAAGAATTTGTTTATTACAATAATTTATTTGATATATATGGTGTTTTAATAACTGAAAAAGAACAAGTTACTTTTAAAGACTATTATCAAGAGGATTTATCTCTTTCTGAAATAGCTGAAGAAAATAATGTTAGTAGGGCAGCTGTACAAAAAACTGTTAAAAATGTTTTAGAAAAGTTAAACTACTATGAAGAAAAATTAAAGATACATCAAAAGAATTCTAAATTACATGAAATTATTGAATCAGATGATATAACTGAAATAAAGAATGAGATAGAAAAGATACTAAGTGAATAGTATTTTTTTTATTGCTGTTTTATTTTGTAAGTGTTATTATATTTATATAATAGAGAGGTGTATTTAAAGTGAAAAAATATTTAATGAGTTTTATTTTGTTATTTGCTTTATTTATTACTGGTGTTAAAGCAGAAACTGAATATTATGATTTTATTTGGGACCATGATTGGGTAGAAGACTATGATATTTCAGGAATTATTGATGCAGTAGATACTGATAATGGATTTATTGCAGTTGGTTTTGCTGGTGAAGATCCTGTTCAATATGCAGTTATGTTCTTTAATAAAGATGGTAGTTATAATAAAATGATTACTTATGAAAATACTAAATTAGTAAAAGTATTAGAAGATAATGGTAAATACTATGCATTTGGTATTAATGAAGTACTTAATGGTTATGTAGTAATTGAACTTGATTCTAAAGGTTCTGTTGTTAAAACATTGGAAATTCCAGTATTAAATGAAGTTCATGTAGAGGAAGATGATGCATTCTATGTAAGTGTTGTAGATGATCAGTTCTATATATTTGATTTCTGGTATTATTCAGTTTATTATTCTACAATAAGAGTTGAAAAAGACTTATCTTCTTATTTAGAAATTCACGAATATGATTGGGATGAAGAAACTGAAGCTGCAGTAGATGATTATTATAATTTACATGTATTCTATCAAAAATATATATTTGATGGTACTCCAGAAAATTATGTAGTAACAGATTCTATTCCTTATAATGATGGATTTTTAGTTTCTAACGTTGATATGGATGATGAAATATCTTATATTTACTATGAAAAAGATGGTGTACAAATTTGGAAGACTACATTAAATGGTGTGTTTGTAAAGAGTATTATTCCATATGAAGTAGAAAATGTTATTCTTATTTCACAAAATGAATGGGGAACTAACGAAGAATCTATTGGTGTTTATGATACTAATGGTAAAAAATTAGTTGATGATGATTTAGCTAATTATTATCCAGAAATATCTGATACTGAAGATTATGTACCAGAATTCTTTATAGAATTAAATAATGGATTTATGATTGCTTCTAGTAAATATGGTGATGGTTTTGCTACAAGATTAATGTATTTTGCAAGAATTTACGATATTATTCCTAAAGTAGAAGGAAAAGGAACAATCGAGGTAATTAACAATTCAGCTCCTTATAAAAGTGTAACATTTAAGGTTACTCCTGAAAAAGGATATGTATTAAGTGTAGTTAAAGTTACTGATTCTGACGGAAATGTATTAGTATTTACAGAAGATACATTTACAATGCCAAGTGCAGATGTAACTATTGAAGCTGTATTTGTACCAGAAAATCCTAATACTTCTGATATTGGTATGATTGCTTTAGTATTTATATCAATGTTAGTTGTAGTGGTTACTTATATTAATTATAGAAAGTTAAAATGGTTAAGTTAAAAGGAATTTAAGATTCCTTTTTTTATTATGTTTGACCATTAAGGTCAAACAAAAAAACTACCGGCTATGCCGGTAAGAATTCAAGAGCAGTAGCGTCGTAGTAATCATTTAATTCTCC
>CAVAGO010000081.1:0-9533 GCA_963588075.1 bacterium
ATAGAACAAAAGAAATTAATAAATTAATTTCGTCTCGAATTTCACAATTCGAGGTTTCTGCTTCACTGAAACGTTAGTTTCTCCACAGACCAATTTCCGACCGTCGCAGCCGTACCTTTTTATATTTATTATTAATATAAAATTAATTTGTTCTTAATACTTCTTTAAAGTATATTTTAATCCTTCTTGCTAGGCGAAAATTATTATATATTACAAACTAGTGTTTGTAAATACTCTTCACATATTTTTTTAAAAAATACAAGAATTTTCCTATAAGATAAAAAAGTAAACTCATTGTTTACTTTTTTGACATTGATTGTTGGTTTTCTTCTAGTTTTAGAGATTCTATATGACTGTTAGCTAATGATTTGAAGAAGTCGTATTCGATTTCACCAAACGTTTTAGCCATGAATTCTTCGTAATCTTGACCATATTTTAATTTAGCGTTTTTATATCTATTGCTTGCTTGATTGTCTTCGTATAATAATTTGAATGCTCGTACTCCTGATGAAGCATATGCTGCTCCTGATTCGTTATACCATTTTTCTGCTTGAGTTTTACTATAATAATGGCAAGCTTCACAATAACCTCTACTACTTTTACCGTTATTGTATGATTCTAATATTTTATGATAACTATCTTCAACAAATTCTTCTATTGAAGAATAACCGAATAAATCATTTATGATTTCTTCTGGTGTTTTATCTGTTAGGTTATATTTTATGGCAAATTCTTCGATTGCTTTATAAACTTTTTGAATTACTTCTTGAGGTGTTGGATATATAGGCATTCTGTTCATTAAAGCTTTTTTTATAGTTTCTTTGGCTGCTTCATATTCTAATCTTTGTACTTCGTTATTGTATGCTTTTTTAAAGTCTTCTAAGCTTAAATTTTCTTGTTGTGATAAGTAGATATTTTTCATAAATAATTTATCTTCAGTAGTTAAGGTTTCTGATTTACTCTCTAAGTAAGCGATGAATTCTTCATATGTACCAGTTGGATTGTTTTTTAAGAATTCTGAAATATTTTCAGCTATGAAGTTGTTGTATGAACCACCTTTATCAAATGTTATACCTACATTATCAAATAACGGCATAAATGGATGGTTTTCAGTACTGATATGAGGATTACTTTTTAGGAATGAAACTATTTCTTCAAGATGATTTAAACTCTCTAGTCTTATTGTAAGCATGTCGTTTGTTTCGTATGGTCTTGTTTTATAATAGATTGGAATTTTTCTTTCATCTGATAAAGCCATTAAAGCTGTCATTACTTCAGATATTTTTTCTTTTTTGATAGTAGCATATATTTTGATAGTTATTGGTTTTACTGATTCTGGTTCTTTGTAACTACTTGTAACTTGAATGAATTCTGGTGTTCTGCGATGATATTCATCTTTACAATGTTCGATGTAGAAGTTTTTTCTTTCGAAGTAGTCTTCGCAACCACATTTTATTCCTTTAGCAAGACCGGAATTTACTATACTAACATAGTTTCTTACAATAACTGATGATGTAACACTTTCGATGTAACTATTCATCTTATATACTGTTCTAGCTAATGCGGGATTAGTGCTTCTATTAGCGTGAGTGTAGCTTTGGATATTTTCTAACATAGTTAGATAATCTTGAACATTTTGTTCACTATCTAGTGGTTGTTCTATTATTCTAGTTGCTTCTTTTTGATATTCTTCTATTTGTTCATCAGTTACTTCTGAATTTAGTTCTTTGACTGCTTTTAATAATCTTTCTACTAAAGAAATCATATGTTCTACTTTACCAAATTTGCATGCATCATAATCTCTACATGCGTTCATATTTGATAATACTATTTCGATATCTTCATCTGGTCGATCATTACCGTTTCTGATTAATCTTTCATAGATTGTTTCTGGTTTTTGTCTTAATATTTCAAAATATTCTTTTTGACTATATTTGGTCATAAAAAATCCCCCTTTTTGTATATGGTATTGTATACCATAAGTTGTTTATGGTCAAATTTTGGTCAAAAAAAATTACACTTAATTGTGTAATTTTATACTTTCATTAGTTCTTCTTCTTTTTCTTTTAATTTTTCATCAACTTTTTTGTTGTAATCATTAATAAGTTGTTGTACTTCTTCTAACATTTTCTTTTCGTCATCTTCAGTAATTGATTCATCTTTTTTGATATCATCATTTGCTTCTTGACGTACTTTTCTTAAAGCTACTTTAGTATCTTCTGATATTTGTTTAGCTTGTTTTACGTATTCTCTTCTTCTTTCTTCTGTTAGTTGAGGTACTGTAAGAATAACACATTCACCATTATCTGTTGGATTGATACCTAAGTTAGCTTCTTGAATAGCTTTTACGATATCTTTAAGGCATCCTCTATCAAATGGTTTAATCATTAATGTTCTTGCTTCAGGAACTGTCATGTTAGCAAGGCTTTGGATTGGTGTTGGTGTTCCGTAGTAATCTACCATTATACCATTTACCATAGCTGGGTTTGCACGTCCAGCTCTAATAGATGAAAGTCTTGAGTCCATTGTTTCAAGAGCGGCCATCATATTTAATTCGACTTCTGCGTCTATCATTTATATTCTCTCCTTTTGTTGTTTTTATTATAAAGCATATTAGCTATTTATTCAAATAGAATTTGTTTATTGCTGAACTTACTTCTAAACGGAAGTTAAATTCTGTTTGAACATTCCAGTATGATTCAATTGTATCAGTATTTTTCATTGCTACTGTTTCGATGTTGTAGTATTTTACTTCGCCATTATCAACTATGTAGAAAGATGGCGCTAGAAGGTTTTTCTCACTACTATCTGTTGTTGTTAGATGTCCTTCTAATAAATCGATTATTTCGTAGTAATTTGAGTTAGCTTGAGCTTTGTCATTTATTAAATCATAATAGTAAACTTTATCGATATTTAGTTCTTCAAGGACGGTTGTTAGTTCTTGAATATATTTTTTTGAGTATTCTGATTTTTGATTACCTATTAGAATTAGATGGTTACCTTCTTTAAGTAGAGATATTAATTTTTTACCTCTTATTACTTCATAGTATTTGTTATCTATATCTTGGTAATAGTCAGATATTTTTACTGTTTTATCTTTGTCATCTGTTGTATATTTATTACCTATATAGATGAAACAAAATATCATGGCAGCAAATAGTATTGCATAGATTATTTTTCTTATTAAAGCTTTTGTTTTTGTAGTCATAAATCCACTTCCTGTAATTATTATAACATGAAAGAAGTTAATTATTTAGCAATAAAAAAGACACTTGTAAAAAAGTGTCTAATTATTATCCATTGATTTGAGCCATTACTTCTTCAGCAAAGTTGTCTTGACGTTTTTCAATACCTTCACCTACTACGAAGCTAGTACTACTAACCAATTCTCCTCCATTGTTAGTTACGTATTTAGTTACATCTATATCTCCATCTTTGATGAATGCTTGTAAAGATAAGCAGATTTCTTTGAAGAATTTGTTTAATCTTCCTTCTACCATTTTTTCAGCTATTTCAGCAGGTTTTCCTTCGTTCATAGCTTGTTCTTTTAGAACTTCTCTTTCACGAGCCACTTCATCAGCAGGAACGTCTTCTTTAAATACATATTTTGGTTTCATAGCAGCATGTTGCATAGCTACGTCTTTAGCAACTTCTTCAGAAGCGCCTTTAACTACTGCTAGAACAGCAATTTTTCCACCCATATGTAAGTATTTTCCGAAGTTTTCATCATCATTTTTTTCGATTACAGCTAAACGTCTGAAATCTAATTTTTCTCCGATTTTTGCAGTTTTAGCAACTACATAATCTTTGATAGTTCCATCTTCGAAAGCTAATTCGTTAGCTTCTTCTAATGTTTTAGCGTCACTATTTAAAATAGTTTCTCCAATATTTTTAATCATTTCAGTAAATTCTTCATTTTTACTAACGAAGTCAGTTTCAGCATTTACTTCGATCATAACAGCTTTATTACCAGCTATAAATATATCAGCTAAACCTTCAGCAGCAATTCTTGCTTCTTTTTTACCAGCTTTAGCGATACCTTTTTCACGTAACCAATCAACTGCTGCTTCAAGATTTCCATCGCATTCAGCTAATGCTTTTTTGCAGTCCATCATACCTGCACCAGTTTGTTCACGTAGTTCTTTTACTAAGCTTGCGCTTATCATAGTGTAACCTTCTTTCTAAAATTAAATATTATTCACTTAAAGATGCTATAAGTTCATCTTTTTTCATAGTTGAGTATCCTTTGATACCAGCTTCTTTAGCTAAACCTTTTAATTCAGTTAAAGTTTTAGAACTTAAATCTTCAGTAGCTTCTTCAACTACTTCTTCTACTACTGTTTCTTCAACAGCAGGAGCAGCAACTTCTTCAACTACTTCTTTAGTTTCTTCTTTTTTAACTTCTTTTTTAGCTTTTCTATCTTCTTCAGTAACGTAGTCAATTATTTCTCCACCATTAGCTTCAGCGATAGCGTTTCCTAATACTCCTAAAACAACTTTAACAGCTCTAACAGCGTCATCGTTACCAGGAATTACATAGTCAACATCGTCTGGGTCACAGTTAGTGTCTACGATACCAAATATAGGTATATTTAATTTTCTAGCTTCTCTTATTGCATTGATTTCTTTTTTAGGATCAACAATAATCATAGCTTGTGGTAATTTATCCATAGCACGGATACCACATAATAATTTGTTTAATTTTTCATATTCTTTTTTAAGTTCAATAACTTCTTTTTTAGGTAATACGTCAAATGTTCCATCGTTTTCCATTTTTTCGATTTGTTCAAGACGTTTTACTCTACTTCTGATAGTACGGAAGTTTGTTAATGTTCCACCTAACCATCTTTCAGTTACGTAGTAAGAATTTGTTCTTTCTGCGTTTTCTTTTGCAGCTTCTTGAGCTTGCTTTTTAGTACCTACAAATAAGAAAGTACCTCCATTTGCAGCAATTTTGTTAATTTCTGCATATGCTTCTTCGATTTTACTAACAGTTTTTTGTAAATCGATAATATAAATATCATCTCTAGTTGTAAAGATGTATTCTTTCATTTTTGGATTCCATCTTTTTGTTTGATGTCCAAAATGAACTCCAGCTTCTAATAAATAACTTAAAGAAACTACGGCCATAAAAATTCCCTCCTTCGTTATACATCTGCTCGCTTCAACTTTATTACTCACCTCTTCGGCACTCGAGTAATAAATCCACGGTCATGTCTATTTGCTTTTTAAAGCCGTGATTATTGTATCAAAAAAAAGTACTATAAACAAGTACTTTTTTAGTGTTTTTTAGTCTATTTTGTTAGTTTTTGGTTATCTTCATATTGAAGTCCTATTTGAGTATATAATTCAGACATTGGTTTAGCATCTACTACATTAATGGTATGGTTAGTATATTCGCCTTGTTTGTCTACTAAATGGTCAAATTCTTGATTTAAATATTGTTCTTCTGTTAGGAGATATTCTGTTTTATAGTAAACTGTTTTTACGCCTTTAGTTCCTTGTAATGAGTATCCTTCTGGTAATGAGTAGATTATTTTTTCTTCTAAATCTATTCCTTTTTCATAGTCTTCTTTTTTGATACCGATTTTTTTATTTAACATATATTCATTAACTTGAATATATCCTTCTGGTAATTCTTCATCTAATCCTACTTCAATAGCTTCAATATTTAACTCAGCAAATAAATTTGCGTTAATTGCATATGCTTTTGTACCAATTACGACATAACCGATTGGAGCACAGTATTCTGTATAGTTTTCTGTGTTTTCTGTTCCAATACTAGTATCAAAGTCTTCAGGTATTTTATAACATCTTTCGCCAATAGCAACATATCCTTCTGGTGCTGTATATATTGTTGATTTTATTGCTTCAATTGTTTCTGTATATTTTCTTGTTACTGTAATGGAATATAATTGATCTGCTACTCTACTATAGTATTCACCATTTACACGACATGAATCACAATTATCTAAGTTCATACCAATTGTAAATTCATGGATAGCATATTTTTCACCGATATCTGTATATAGATAGTCGTATCCTTCAAGATTTAGTGTTTGTTCTGTTTGTTGTGGTTCTGACATTGTTTTAGCTAATGCTACTCCACCTAGTCCTAAAGATGTACATAAAACTACTACTGATAAGGCAATGGCTGCTATTTTAGTTTTTGTATTCTTTTTAGTGTTTTCATCTACTAGTGCTTCACCATTAAGTAATGTTGTGTATTCAGCATCTACTACTTCACCACATTCAACTTTTTTATCTATATTAAATTTTCCTTTAAACATAATAATCCCCCTTAATTGCTTTTATTTTATCATTTTTAGGTGTTTTTGTCATTTTTAGCTCTTATTTCCGAAAGAAATATTTTGACCAAAATTCTTTAATTCTTCTTCGATTTGTTCAGCTTTTATCCATTCTTCTGGGTAGGTTGTTTTAGTTTGTTCAACTTCATAATTTGTTTCAGCCCAATCTGGCATTGGTAATTCCATATTTAATTTATATATTGGAATCATTTCTGCTAAAATGCATCTTTCTTCGCACATTTCTTGATATAATTTTTGTTGTTTTTTTGTTAATTTAGTTGTTCTTACTGTATCTTTTATTTCCATATTATAAGTTTCTTTGAACCAACTACTTTTAAATATTCTGTTTGTTATTGTATCTACTAGGTATAATTCGCCATTTATTGGTACTTCAACAAAGGGTCTTGTTTTTTCTAGTCGGATACCTGGTCTAGTTGGTGAATCATAGATACATTCATAGAATGATGCTTCTGAGAATACTGATGATACGGCATAGTTTGGATCATATACGCAGTATCTACTCCATTTAGATGCAGGTTTTGCTATAAAAAGCATGATTGGAACACTAGCAGATTGTCTAACACATTTTCTTCTTAAAATATCTTTGATATGTTGTGGAATACAAGATACGTTAGGAGTTTTTGTATAGTGATAATCGTTTGGATTGTTTGTGATACTTAGTTTTTCTAAATTTAGGAATTCTTCTTCTGGATTAATTAATCCTTTATAAACTAAGGCATCCATAATAGTAGCTTTAATTGTCTCTTTATCAAGTTCTGTTAGTTCGTGTTTTTCCATGTACTCAAAGAGACGCCAACCTTTATAAAATAGTTCATTTACAATAAATGGATAGTCGAATAATGATTTCATAAGTTCACCTCGTGAGGAGTATTATACATACTTTTTGATATTTGTAAATTTCTGCATAAAAAAATAATGCTTGTCGCATTATTTTCTAGGTATTAATCTGAATGTTGCTTCGCAATAACCACTTTCGTTTAATGTAGCTTTATCGTCTACATCACATACTAGTGTTTTACCAAACATTTCTTCATATGATAATGTTTGAATTTCTTCTACGTTAATTAGTTTATAACCATCAACGTTAGTAATTTTAATATTACTATAATCACTAGCTTCGTTAGCAGTAACTATTTTTGTAACAGTTCCTGTTGTAGTTTTTGTACAAACACCATCTTCTAGTGTATAACCAGCTGGAGCCATATAAATTGTAGTTCCATTGTATTCTTCAGCGATTGGTGCTACTGTTTCCTTTCTGATTATTTCATAAGTTAAAATAGCTATTTTAGAACCATCATTTGTGTAGTAATCACCATCTATTACACAGTATTCTGCGTTTGCAGCTTGTAATTCAGCTACTAATTTTTCACCTTCACAGAATTCTTCATCGTATGCTTGATCTATTAGGAATGAATCTGGAACAGTAACTAAATTATCTTTATCAATATAGTGTGCTACTATACTTTCTGCTCTTTTTGTTTCTTGGTAATCTTTGTATGCGTCTACACCTTTATATACACCAAATGCAGTTAAACCACATAATGCAACTATTCCAATTGCAGCTAATGCTTTTTTAGCTCCTGTAGATTTACTAGTTTCTGTATATTGTGGTTGTGTTTCTTCATAATTAAATTCTTGTTCTTCCATTTCGGATTCCCCCTTTTTTCATAAGTGTTTTAATCTTACTATATATGGGGAGATATGTCAAATTTTACTTAATTAAATAGAAATTTTATAGTAAGTAAATATTACTTATACATAAGGATTTCTATGATATAGCCACCTTTTTTAGTGGTTTTTACTATTTTAGAGAATTTATATTTACCATATTTACGTATACTAAATATATCGTTTTCTCTTAAGATACGAGTTGGTTTTATATCTTCTTCGTAATTAAGAAGGATTTCTTTGTTAGTGAATTTTTCTAATACTTGGTTTCTGCTATTATTAATTATAGTACTTATTACGTTGTCGATTCTTAGAGATGTTACTATATACTCTTTAGTAATATATTCTTGTTTGAAAGAATTACATAATGAGAGATTTTCTTCTACTAAGTTAATCTTATTATTCTTAATTGATGTTAGATTATATTTGAAATAATCTACTAAATGAGGAAGTAAGAATATATAAAAAGAGTCTTGGTATTTAGTTATATCTCCAAAAGTATCTTCTTTTAGACCTAGAGAAAATATTGTACCTAGAATGTCTTGATGACGAAGAGATACTTCTGATTCTATTTTATATAACTTTATATCGGGGATTGTCTTCTTATAAAGGATTACTTTACTACATTCAGAGAATGGTTCATATATTTTATACTCATTTTTATTTAATTTACCCTTTACTAACATTAAATCTTTTTGAGTTAGAAAGTTAGTATAACCTTTGTTATATAAAGAATCTATTATTTTTTCGATATTATAGTTATTTGATTTCATTATTGTGTCTTCTTACTATTTTATATATTAAATCATTTATTAATTTACTAATATATACTATTACATAGTTAAAGAAACTATATCCGAATAGAACATAGTATGTAATAGTGTATTTGTTAGTAGTTAGATAAAATATTATAGTTAATAATACTATGAAAAGAATTATTAAGATAGTAGTTATATCTTTATTACCTATTTTATACTCAGTATTGTTTTTATCGTAATAACGATTAAAAAATAAATAAAGATTTATTGAACTAAATAATAAGATTTCTACTAACCATATTTGATTAGCTTTATAATAATTAATTGAAAAATAAACAAATATTCCGATTAAAATAAGATTTTCGAAGTGAGATATTTTAAAGATGTTATTTTTTAACCAGGAAAAAGTTACTTTATTAGTATTTAAATCTTGAATTGCACTCTTACATAATGAAGTAAAATACAAAAACCAAGGAATAAATGTTAGTAATACAATAAATTTAGTCATAACAACACCTCTTTTTTCTAAATTTATTATATTATAATTATTATTTTCTTCAACTATTTATTAAAGTTACTTTACAATTAGTTTTCCACTATATTTAGATTTATAATCATTAATTAAATCTTGTAATAAAGACATATCATAAAAAGTATCATTTATAATATTTATTTCAATGTTTTTTATATGATATGAATCTATAATACGATACATTCTTCTTTGAAGATTTTTTATTAAAGTAAAATTGATACGATCTTCGATATTAATATATAAAGT
>CAVAGO010000082.1:0-9383 GCA_963588075.1 bacterium
ATAAAGGATTATATTATTCTAATGATAATGGTATTACATGGATACAGAGTAATATTACTAGTGGTGATTTCTATTGTTTAACTACTATAGGTAATACTGTTATAGCTGGTAGTAATAAAGGATTATATGTTTATTCAAAAAATATTATCAATTCATGTTCAATTAAATTATACATTTCATCTTGGATGAGTTTAAATGATATTGATACTGATATCGAAAATTCTCGAGGGATATTCATTTGTGGAACCAAATGTGATACTGTTGACGCTCAAGAAATTTATGAATTAAATTCCAGTTCACATTTAAATCTTGGAACTGTTGGTTCACTTGGATTGCCTAAAGAATTAACTTATTATCCAGATATGACATCATTTGACATTAAATATCTCATCGATAACAAATTTAGTTATTTAGCAAGTCGAATTGTAGATAGATACAATATTCCTATCGATACTTGGGTAAAGACAGTTGGAAATATTGTATTAAACGATATCATTGTTCCTATTAAAGCGATAAAGATCATAAGTCAAAAAGGTGTTGGAAACAATAATCCTAATGACGTCATCTTTGTCATTGATAACGATGCTAGATTCAACAATGATAGTTGGGAAAAAATAAAAGATTGTGTGTCTGATGGAAATATTAAAGGTATAGATACATCTATAAATTACACCATTCCAGAAAGAATAAGTCGAATTAATCTCTCTGTGATTTCTCCAGTAGAAATTGGGGGGGGGGAATAAATATTAATCCTATAAACTTACGATTTATTTTTGAGGATACAAGTTTATTCTGTAACACATTTCACACTAGTAAAGATGATACTATGGAAAATTGGAAAAATAATGTTGTTATACCTTATTTAAATTCTAATCCTACTAAATTTATTGACTTAACAATAATCAAATTATTAACATTTGTATTTCCTTATGCGATGTCTAATACACGAATTTATAGAAATATTCTTGAAGGTTTATTTGGAAAAATTGAAACTCCAGGTAAATTCGAAGGACAGTCCGCATATTTTGCAAATGAAGATTGGTATGATTATTATAAAGTAATGAATAATTCTAGTTCGATAATTGGGCATGATGATAAACGTTTCTACAATCAACCGTATAATAATGCTGGTAAACAAATTGGTGAATATATTGATGACTATACCAAATTTATTTATAATGATGGTCGAGAGCCTACAATTTTGTAAAATATAATAACAAAGAAGAGAGGAATAAAATCCTCTCTTCTTCTATTTTCTTATAACTTCGACATTTTTATATACAATAATGTAAGGTAGGTAAATTATGGTTACTACTAATAATGTTAGTATTTATAATTTTTATAAAAATTATAATACTTCGATAATCCATTCTACAAATAATCAAATTGCTTCAGCATATTTAAATTCAATTGATAATACTCTTAAATATAATAATGCAACATTTGACTATAAGACATATTTAACTAAATCGTTAGGACAAACCACTACTCTTGATAATTCATTATTTTCTCTTGAAACTTTATATAAAGAAAAAATAGATTCGATTTTGACGGATACATTTAAATTAAATTTCTTATTTGACTCCAACAGATCTATAACTGATATTTATAAAAATTTGGAAACAGTTAAAAATATGAATTCTATAGGAATTTTTGATCTTTCAACTTGTTTTTATACAACGGAATTGACAAAAATGCTTCCATTAACGTCTACAATAAATAATGAGAATATTGATTTAATATTAGATAAATTTGATAATAATGAAGATTTAAATGAACGATATCCAATTAATCAAATATTAAATTTTGAAGATAAAAAATGTGTAGAAAAAGTTTTTGTCGACGATGATGAACAATCTATTAAATTTAATGGAAATATATCTTATAAATATATTGATGATAAATTAGGAATAATATCATTTACATCTGATTACAATACAAATACACCTTTATACAAATCATATTATTATGATTCTACTACTAAATTAAAACGAATTAAAATTGATGATGTATCCGAAAGTATAGAATTTATTAAAATTGTAAAAGATAATTCGATTTATTATGCTTGGATAAAAATAGATAACGATTTTGAATATTTTTATTATTCTAGTGATTTAATAAATTGGAAACAAATATCAACATTCGATAGTGAAATGGATATAGATTTAACCGATAGTATTAGTGACTTTTTCGTTTTAAATAATCAAATAATTATTGTAACATATAACGATATTTATTATGGAACTAAAGACGGTATTTATAAAACTAATCACACAAATCAAAATTATTGTTTAAATAATATTTCTACAAATGGTAATTTAGAATATAAAGTATTTTTTGACAATAATCGAAAATATTGTGATTTTGATGCATTTGTACAATTTATAAAATCTGATGTAAACAATGAAACTAATGATATTCCTG
Source organism: bacterium (assembly GCA_963588075.1). Classification (GTDB taxonomy): domain Bacteria; phylum Bacillota_I; class Bacilli_A; order RF39; family UBA660; genus Coprovivens. The sequence goes on from CAVAGO010000082.1 coordinate 2,425, forward strand.
AAACATATACATCGATTAATATAGATACTATATTTGATTCTCAAGATATAGTTAGAAGATATGTTGATGAACGACATCAGTTTGGTTATGTATATTATAAACCTGATAGAATTCTTGGTATATCTATCGATAATATTAATTATTACAATTTAAATTTGAAAAATACTGGCATTAATAATTGTAAAGTTGTAACAATTTACAATAATCAATTGATAGTAACAAATAATGAATATGATATATTTGCACTTTCAATTGTTGATAATGGAAATGTGTCTGTTAAAAACGTGTTGGAAAATTTCGATGTATCCAAATATTTTTCAAATCAAAATGTCAATGTATCGATCCAATCTATTACTACAGATATCAATAATCTTTATATCATATATGATGAATACGATAACGAATCAGATACAATTAATACTTTAACACTTGTGATTAGTGATATCGATAATATAGAAAAATGGATCGTTAAAGAAGATTTGAGCCATCATTATTATATAATTCCAATCAATAATAAAGTTTTATTATATACATTATATACTAATGGAAATTCAAATGATCAATCAATTGAAGATAAAATTATTGAATTTGTTGATACAGATCTTTATCGTAATTTTTCTTCAATTTTGAAAGAAAAATATTATAAATATTACAAATTTAATAAATATATAGACGATTATTATATAAATTTGATTAGTGAATTCAAATCTAAGTTTATATCATTTTTTAATGAACATAAAACTAATTATCATTTTATTTCGCAATTCAATATTGATTCCGATAAATATTCAAAGAAAAAAATAAATGAATTGTATGATTATATGGTAAAAATGCAAAAATTTATTTCATTCGTTATATCTTGTCATTCGATTATTGAAAATGGCATCAATATTTATGAATCGTTGATATTAGGAAATGACAATTCGATGTATATAAACGTAGATAATATAAATATTCCACATTTATACAATATTTTGTGGAGTATAGTCGATACACGATTATCAAATCTCGATTCCGTAGATGAAAATAAAACGTTATACAATTACTTTAGTAATAATCTAATTAAAAATAATACTGGAGATTATTTCAAATTGAAATCAATTCTTGGATATGAATTGTTTGATTCGTTGAACGAATCTGCTATATCCGGAAACGAAAATGATACAAATTCATCTATCGATAAAATTTATTCAGTATTGAACGAAAATATTGATAAACTTCGAGTCGTTTTGAATAATTATGATTATACTAAAGATGAAGATGGCGACAATAATTCTGATATTAATAAATTATTTATCATTTATCTTTATATATCAGTTATTATTTTACAGATATTTAAAATAGTTACTTCTACAACATCTTCGAAAAATGTTAAATTGTGTACAAATAATTTTGATACATTGATGAAAGTATTCGGTATCGATTATGATAAAAATTATAGTGAAAATGAAATTATCGACGAAATATTAAAAGATATATAAAAAAAAAGAAAGAGAGATTAATTTCTCTCTTTCTTTAAAATTTCTGATTTTAACAAACAATCTCGTTTTCATTAGAAAAAGTATAATTTTCTTTTATATCTTTCTCCACTTCTTCATCTGTTCTTGTATCTTCGATATGTGATAATGTTGCCCCAAATTCATCCGATTCTTTTAATTTTGTCACCAATTTCATCATATCAGTTGCAATTTTACAAACATAATTCAAACTTGAAGCTATGACTTCTGTTTGTTTCTGTTTTGTTTCTTCAGGAATTTGTTTTGTTCTTTCAATCATTTGTTTTGTTTCTTCTGGAATTTGTTTTGTTCTTTCGATCATCTGTTTTGTTTCTTCTGGTATTTGTTTTGTTCTTTCAATCATTTGTTTTGTTTCTTCGCGTTTGACTTTGAGCTCTTCTTGTTTAAATTTGGTATCATTAGCAGTTAACGAATTGATAATCTTTGATAATGCTTCAGGATTATCCTTACACATATCTACAATTTTTTCATCGATTATATAATCGAATTGTGTTTCAGAAATTTTTTTAACAGTTATAGTAGCCATAATTGCTATCTCCTTTATATTATAAATTAAGAATAATTATTATTACTCTCTATTATAATAATATATAAATCATTTAATTATTCGATAGACTTAAAAAAACATTTTTATATAAGAATATATATATATTTATTAATAATGAGGTAATTAAATTATGAATGGTTTTAAGTATATTGATATTGGTATATTAACATTACTCACTATCGGTTTTCTAATGATGTATGTAATATATGCAATAATCTATTTTATCAGATTTGATAAAAAAGAAAAATTAAGAAATTCTGGAGAAAAACATGGTTTATCCAGAATGTGTCTGATTGGAATATTCTTTTTATTCGGATTGTTAATATTTGATTTGGTAACTCAATTTGGTCAAATTTATGTGGTCAATTATCTGAAATATGATGTTATAGAACACACTATAACTAAGAAAATAATGGATAAATCGTTTACTTTTTATTCAATTGTTAGTAATTATCAATTGCTTCCATTAGCTACTTTCATTAATGGAATGTTCGTAGTTAGTTTTTTCTATATTGGTGTAGAAGGACTTATTTCTTGTCTTAAAACAATGAACATTGAATCTGGTCTTAGAATCGAACTTCCATATAAAAAACGCGTTAGATTAGCAAATATTTTCTATATTTGGTGTTATTTATCGATAATTACCACTATTTATACAATAATGCTTGGGTCAGATACAATTAATTTCTATAATAAAAATTGTATATTTTCTACTATTGCAACATTAATAATAGTAATTTTATCTGAAAGATCATCGTCTGCACTTGAAAATGTATCAATAATTAAACAATCAAATTCTCAGAAGACTGATATGAATATAATCGAAGGTACTTCAATGAAAGAAGAAACAACAATTAAATCTGTTGTAGACAATATTACTACAATCGCCAATAAAATTGTTGATACTTCTGTAGTTGCTTCTGATAAAAATGATGAATCTAGTCTAGAACAGATAATTCTTACCGACAATGAATCTGGTAAATAGATACATCAATAAAAAGGAGAATGCGTTTCTATGAGTGATGTTTTTATATATGAACCAAAGACACAGGTCAAAAAACTAAATGGATATTACGCTTATAATATTAGTGAAAATATGGAAAATTGGTCTCAACGCAAATCCATTTATACATATACTCACAAAAATTTCAAATCAAATGCTTTTTCATTCTGCAATGTAACAATGATGACTATGGCATTAGATTATCTCGGTTACTTAAAGAAATATGAAAATAGATATATAAATATTTATCCAGAATTACCCAGGTTTCCCGATAAATTGGCTAAATTCATATTTGAAAATAAACAAGTATTAAATTTTTATGAGAAAAATTGTCCAACTTTATACAAAGATTTTAAAGACGGTAAAAAAGATGCATATGGACCAAATGAAATTCATCAAGTATTAAGTTATGGAACTAATTTATTTTTAAATTGTGGAATTATAACACAATTTAGTACAAATGTCAATTTTATTGAAATTATAAACGATATTATTTATAATTCAGTTCCAGTTGGTATAAGTGGAAAATTTAATGGATTGAATCATATTGTATTGGTTGTTGGAGTAGCATATAAATCGTTGGACGGTTCTAATAAACCTGGAATATTCCAAAAACCTGATTATCTTATCATCGATGATCCATATGGAAAAACTTATGAATATTCAAAAGGATTATCGGGAAATGATGTTTGGATTCCATTTAATCTTTGTGAACGAGATTTCAAATCGTTGGACAATCCATCATCAAAGTTTGTGCATCGATTTGTTAGGCCAGAAAATTTGGGAATGTAAAATAAATCCAGGGATAAAATATCCCTGGATTTTTCAATATTATTTTCTTATATTTTTTAAAAAATCTTTTTCATTATACAAATATTTGTGTAATTGTGTATAATTATGAATAATTTTTGATATATATTTATCAATAAAAATTATATAATTTGATGTTGATTTACTAAAATTCATTTCGTTCTTAACAGACAAATCAAAATCATCGAATCCATTATTCTTTTTACCATTGATTAATGATGGAATTATTTTACTCTTATTAATAATGTTTAAAATTTTATAAGTGTTTGCCGTCAATATTTTATAATCATTATTTAAAGTTTGTTCATATGATTCAATTTCTTTATCGATCGAACCCATTCCAAAACCGATAAAATATATTATATTGAAAATATCTAATAAAAATTTTGTTATTTTTGAAGTTATTTTACTTAATATATTTTTTAACCGATGGATACAATTAACATTTTGTTTGAATAATGTTTTTTTATATTGGTGATATACATATTGATTGGAAGTAAAATAATCGGTGATTTCATCTATTAATTCTTTGTTTATTTTATTGAATTTTATATTTTCCAAATCCATCTTTTTAGAAAAAGAATTATATTTTATAGAAGTCATTGTCGGAATCAATACAAATAATGAAAAACAGTTAATAATATATTTACACTGTTTATAATTTTTATTTATTATTCTGGTTTTAATTTTTGTAATATCTTTTAACATTTTCTTTTTATTATAATAAATTTCTCTTCCATTACATTTAGCAATGTGATTAAAATTCAATCTATTATAATATTCAAGAACTTTATTGATATCTAATTTATAATTAGTTACTGTTACATAATTGCTGAACAATGCCGTTAATAATAATAAAACTGAAGAAATGTCATCGATATTTTGAATTAAAAATACGATTTCGTGATATTTTAATTTGTTTATATTGTATCCAAATATATTATCCAATTCCATTAATACATTATCATTATTAGTATAATATTTTTCAATTATTTCTATTATTTTATCACTAATTTTATTAGTTTCTTTTATGAATTCTAATTTTTTATTAGTTTTTTTATCATTGGAATTATTAATTTCAAATGATTCCCTAAATAGTTTTAATATTTTATCCATAGTTATTAGATTGTCATTCATTGGTCTGATTATCCTTTTTTTTATTCGAAATATATAAAAATGTCGACGATAAATTGAAAAACTTAAAATTTGACAATATCATATAACTAACTTTATAAATATCCCTTTTTATAATAAAAGGAGTGAAATAAATATTATGAATAAAATTTTTAATGCAGACGATGCAAAAAGTTTTAGATTACTTAGACCTTTTGACAATAAAGGTAATCGAAAAAGATTAGTTACTTATACTAAAACTACTGATAATATAGTATTTTTTCCTATAGTAACTGAAGAAAAAGAATTGTTTAATGCCCTTAAGAATCTTTTTGGTGAATATGGTGCAATAAAATCGTTTTATCGTTATTATTTTCCAAAGAAATTTGTTTGGAATTCTGTATTATATAATCGACCAAAATTAACTGAATATATAGATGAAAAAGCTAAAAAAGAATTAGTTTTAGCAAATCTTCCTGGTTTTAGAGGTGTGCCCCGCAATAAATTGATGGACAAACGTAATTTGATTCTCGATCAAACAAATATTCTTAAACAAATGTTTGTAACAGATCCAAAATTGATGATACGTTCATCGGTAAATAAATATGTACAAGAAATAATTCCGGAAACAATTTGTTATTTTCTTTTCAATAATTCTAATCACATTGAATTAGTTGAACCTGATGAAGAAGCTATTGAAAATATGAAAAGAGAGATCGATTCTAATACATTCGAAATAAAATCTCAAGAAGATTTATTTGATCATTATGGTAATCAAGAATATAATGAATTTGATACAGAAAGTGTTAAATATCAATTAGATAATTTGGGAATGTCTGAAGAAGCTTATAAAGAATATCTTTATTCTAAGACTAAATTAACTTCGATCGGTGGACCAATCATTGGTATCGATAGTTTTGGATTTAATAAATTTATTATTTCGTTTCCAATAACACTAAAAACTCATAAATATTTTTCAGTTCCTTATCTTACTGGAAAATTGAATTTATTGAGACAAGTCATCATTGATCCAAATCTTATTTATCAAATTTCACTCATTAGATTTGTGGTAAAACTTTATGATTCGATTATAAATGGAACTACTATAAATGATCAATATGGAAAAGAAATGCTCAATAAAGAAATAGTATTTCATTTTTATTCTGAAAAAGGATTAGGATTTGTAGTTAATTTTGATGAATTAAAAAATACAATGAAATGGGATTTTAATCGTTTTGTGAGAACTTTTTCAAATCGTTTATCATTATTAGTTATGCATAATCTTGGTACTGTGACTGATACAGATATTGATAAGATCGAAACTGAAGAAATTGAAAAAACATTTATTAATATTACTGATAATACTAATAAAATGGATAATAATGTTTCGTATGCAAATAAAACTCTTAAAACTGATCTTAAATCTATTATTTCTGGAGATAATGTTCTTAAAGCCAAATCTAAAGCAGAAAAACATATCGATAATACAACCGATGTTATAACAGCTAAAGATTTGAATGATGATAATATTAATGAAATATCTAAAATTTTCAGTAAAGATACAAAAAAATTAGATTCAAAAACTGTTATAGCTACTAAAAACAATATTAATCTTATTGAAGATACATTTAAATCATTTACAAAAAATACAAATAAAAAAATTGTAATTGAAGATAAAGATGATAATATTCCTATTACGTATTCTGATAATGAACTCGATGATATTCTTAGTGAAACTGAAGATACAGAAACAAATATCGATGACAATACTTCAGAAAATATAGAAGATACAATTCAAGAAGTGGAAGAATCTGAAAATAAAGAAGAAAATGTTATTTCTAGTGAAAATCCCGAAGATGATTTGGACGATTTTACTAAAAATTATTCAGAATTTAAAGATATTGATACTGTAGATGATGACGAATATATGGACGATGATGATGAAGAAGATTATACAGTAATTTCTCCT
>CAVAGO010000083.1:0-9257 GCA_963588075.1 bacterium
ACAAACTAAAACATACTAATTAACTATTAGTATGTTTTTATATGTATTAAATACTTAGTTTAATAATTAAAGAAATATAAAAAATAAAAATTTTCCAGAAAGAAAGGAAATTCATCTACATAGGTAGTAAATATTAGTTAGAGGGAGGTTTCTTAAATGAACTACTATGATGAAATAAAAACTAAGTTAATAGAAAATGAAAATTATTCAAGAATAAAAGATTATTCTAAGGAAAAACACAAAGTAGAAACATATTACGAAATAGGAAAGTTACTTTATGAAGCAGGTAAACATTATGGAGAAAACATAATAGGTCAATATGCCACTAAATTACAAACAGAAGTAGGCAAAAAATTTAACAAAAGAACATTATTTAGAATGAGGCAATTTTATATTGCATTTAAAGATTCAAAAGTGTCCCCAGTGGGGACACAATTGTCGTGGAGTCATTTTAAAGTATTATTACCTATAAAAGAAGAAACGAAATTATATTATTACATCAATATAGTTTCAACAAATCATTTAACTAAAAGAGAATTAGAAGAGAAAATAAAAAATAAAGAATACGAAAGATTAGATGAATCAACAAGGCTAAAACTAATTAATAAAGAAGAACTAACTATTCAAGAGCTAATAAAGAATCCAATAATCATAAAATCAAAAAGAAATACTATTAAGTTAATCGAAAAAGATTTACAAAATATAATCTTAGAAAATATACCTACATTTCTTAAGGAACTTGGTAATGGATTTTCATTCATTGAAAATGAATACAAAATAAAGATAGGAAACAGATATAATTATATAGATTTATTACTCTATAATATAGAATACAATTGTTATGTAGTAATAGAACTTAAAGTAACAGAACTAAAGAAAGAACATATCGGTCAAATCGAAGTATATATGAACTATATAGACAATAACTTGAAGAAAATAACACAAGATAAGACTATCGGAATAATCATCTGTAAGAAAGATAATCACTTTATAATGCAATATTGTAGTGACAAAAGAATACTAAGCAGAGAATATAAAATAGAATGAGACAACTATATTTATTTTTAAAAAAACAAAAATGGTCCCCATCAGGGACCAATTTGACGATTAGTCATAAAGATATTAATTTGGAAACCATTGGTTTCCAAATTGACTTAGAGTCAATATTGTTAGTTTCTATAATTTAACAAGATTGAAAATCAAGAGTAAGTATAAAAGTAGAAGGAGTAATATAAGATGAATTACTATGATGAAATAAAAACAAAGTTAATAGAAAATGAAAATTATGCAAGAATAAAAGATTATTCTAAGGAGAAGCATAAAGTAGAAACATATTATGAAATAGGAAAGTTACTTTATGAAGCAGGTAAGCATTATGGAGAAAATATAATAGGTCAGTACGCTATCAAATTACAAGAGGAATTAGGTAAAAGGTACACTAAAAGAACTTTTTTTAGAATAAGACAATTTTATATATTGATGAAGGATATAAAAGTGTCGGCATTGCCGACACAATTAACATGGAGTCATTATATGGAACTATTACCATTAGCAGAAAACAGAGAATCTTATCAAGAGAATATAAAATAACATAATATAAAGAAAGAAGTGATAATATGAATGAACTAATACAAGAATTAAAAATAGAAAATATGATATACGAGATACGTGGTAAACAAGTAATGTTAGATAGTGATTTAGCACGTCTTTATTGTGTAGAAACAAAAAGAATAAATGAAGCAGTTAAGAATAATGTAAAAAAATTCCCTGAAAGATTCTCTTGGAAATTAACTGAAGAAGAATTTATAGATTTGAGGTCGAAATTTTCGACCTCAAGTTTAAACAACTATGGAGGTCGTAGATATTTACCGAGAGTTTTTACCGAACAAGGAGTAGCGATGCTAGCTACCATCTTAAAATCAAAAGTTGCAACAGAAGTCAGCATCAAAATCATGGATGCCTTTGTAGCAATGCGTAAATACATCTCCTCCAATCTCCTAGAACAAAAATACATCAACAACTTAGTCCTAAAACACGACGAGCAACTAAATACCATCTTCAACTATTTTGATGAAAGAGACCCCAAAAACGAAATATACTTCCAAGGTCAAATGTATGATGCATATTCTAAAATTCTAGACATATTCTTACTAGCTAAAGAAGAATTAATCATTATCGATAACTACGCTGACAAATACGTTCTAGATATGATAAGCAAACTAACCATTCCTGTAATTCTCGTCTTAAGTACTAAAAGTAGACTAAGTAATTTAGACATAGACAAATACAACCAAGAATACAACAACTTAACTTTAATATATAATGATACCTTTCATGATAGATTTCTTATAATTGATAAAAACACAATGTACAATCTTGGTACATCAATAAATAACGCCGGCACCAAAACCTTCGCCATCAACAAAATAGAAGACCTTAGAATAATAAATTCCATAAAAGACTTAATCTAAAAAAATTATCATCCTAAATTTATTTCTTTCCATATTCTTAATATCTATGTTATATTATAAAAAATTAAATAAAAAAGGACGTGTCATCTATGAAACAAAAAAGTATTGCAATAATAACTTGCATAGGCAAAAGTAACTTTGGTAACAGATTACAAAACTATGCTCTTCAAAAAGTCTTACAAGACAAAGGATTTTATGTTGAATCCTTAAACAACACATCTTTACTTAATAATGTAGAAAACTATGCTGAAGCAGAAAAAGAATATATTTCTTATCAAGAAGAAAAAGCTAAAAGAGATTATGAAAACAGACATCGTATCGCATACTTCGAAGAATTTGATCAAAACGTTGTCTTTGCTAAAGACTTCATAACTGCCATAAACTTACCAGATACAAATTACGACTTTTATGTAGTAGGTAGTGACCAAATATGGAATCCATATCATGGCAAACTAAGAGACCTAGATCTTCTATATTGTATCGAACCATCTAAACGTTTATCATATGCAGCTTCTATTGGTATAGATGAAATACCAGATAAATTTAAAGAAAAAACAAAAAGAGAACTATCTAAATTTAAAGCAGTCTCTGTAAGAGAAGATAAAGGAAAAGAACTTATTGAAGAATTAACTAATCGTACTGATGTTGAAGTTAATCTAGATCCAACAATGTTATTAACGGCAGATGATTGGTCTAAACTAGCTAAAAAACCTAAACAATTAAAAACAGATAAATACATTCTAAATTATTTCTTAGGCAAATTATCAGATAGTAGACAAGCTGAAATAGAAAGAATAGCTAAAGAAAACAACTGTGAAATAATAAATATCTTAGATAAAGAAAGTCCATTCTATGAAACAGGTCCAAGTGAATTCCTTTACTTAGAAAAAAATGCTTTCTTAATCTGCACAGATTCATTCCATTCAAGTGTCTTTTCAATTCTATTCAATCGTCCATTCATAATCTTTAATCGTGAAGATGACCAACAAAGTATGAATTCACGTTTAGAAACATTAGTAAATACTTTTAAATTAGAAAATAGAACTTATGAAGATAAAATAACAGAAACTAACTTAAATCATGACTATACAGAAGCATACAAGATATTAGAAGAAAAAAGACAAGCAGCTCACAATTATCTAGATAAAGCACTAAATCTAAAATAGGAGAATTCTATGAATATTGACACAGAAAAACTAAGAAGAGATTTAATTAACTATTATGGTACTGCTATGCAAATATATCCTGTTGCTATAATAGAACTATCTCAAGTAGAAAATTGCTCTGAAGAAGAACTAATTAATATCGCACTAAAACTTAACTTTAATTTAAGTGATTACGAAATTAATAATACTTTCAAATTATAAAAGAGAATCAACTCTTTTATTTTTTTTGCCAATTTATCAAAAAACACTTTACAAGAAATTTTAAAATGATAAAATTATCTAGGTCGAAAAAAAGGAGTAGTATTTATGAAAAAAATAAAAGAAAAGATATATGACATATTTAAATGGGACTTAAATGAATTTATAAAAGCCATTCTAGGTATTTGTTTATTCTCATTTGCAATCAATATCTTCATTGTTCCTAATAACTTATATAGTGGAGGAGTTCTAGGATTCTCCCAAGTACTAAGATCAATTATCTTAAAAATATTTGATATTCAAACCGACATTGATATCTCAGGTATTATCAACTTCTGTATAAATGTACCTTTATTTATAATAGCTTATAAACATATTAGTAAATCATTCTTTAGTAGAACTCTATTATGTGTTTTAATTCAAACAATAACTTTAACCCTAATTCCAACACCTTCAAAACCCATAGTAAATGACTTATTAACTTCAGTTTTAATTGGTGGAATTATTGATGGTATAGGATGTGGTCTAGTATTATCAACAGGTTCATCTACTGGAGGTACAGACATTATAGGTATTGTTGTCTCAAGTAAAAACAGAAATTTATCAGTAGGAAAATTAGGTCTAGCTATTAATATCTTTATTTATGCTATCTGTGGTATTATGTATGGTATTGAAATAATGATTTATTCTATAATATGTTCTGCCATTGCAACTCTTATGATAGATAACACTCATGAACAAAATATCTGTTCAACAGCTATAATCTTTACTAAGAAAAAACCAACTAAAATAATCGAATTTGTTCAAAAAGAATTAGATCGTGACGTAACATATTGGGAAGCGATAGGTGGATATAGTAACACTAAAACATACATAAGTTATGTAGCTTTATCTAAATATGAATTACAACGTTTAGAAAGACATCTTAATACATTAGACCCAAATGCTTTTGTGGTTAAAAGTGATGGCTATGCTATAAGAGGAGAATTTAAAAAGGTATTAACTGACTAAGAAACAATCTTATATTGTTTCTTTTTTTCTACTTAGATTTCGCTTAATTTACCTATCTCTGGATAAGTGGTATAATCAAACTAGGAGGTTAGATAATATGCAAGTATTAGTAACAGGAGGAACAGGATACATTGGTAGCCATACCTGTGTAGAACTGTTAAATAATGGCTACGAAGTAGTCATTGTAGACAACCTATGTAATTCCAAAAGAGAAGTTGTAAATAAAATAAAGAAAATAACTGGTAAGGACGTTAAATTCTATAAACAAGATGTATGTAATAAAAAAGCCCTACAAAAGATTTTTTCAGAAAATCAAATAGAAGCAGTAATTCACTTTGCTGGTTTAAAAGCCGTTGGCGAATCAGTTCAAAAACCTATCATGTACTATCGTAATAATTTAGATTCAACATTAAGTCTACTAGAAGTAATGATAGAATATAATTGTAAGAACATTGTCTTTTCATCTAGTGCAACCGTTTATGGTTCACCACAATCTTTACCTATAAGAGAAGATTTCCCTTTATCAACAACTAATCCATATGGTTCAACAAAACTTATGATAGAAGATATTTTAAGAGATTTGTATACTTCTGATAATTCATGGAGTGTTGCTCTTCTAAGATATTTCAATCCTATTGGTGCTCATGAAAGTGGCCTTATAGGAGAAAATCCAAATGGTATTCCAAATAATTTAATGCCATATATTATAAAAGTAGCAACCGGAGAATTACCAGTTCTTAATGTCTTTGGTGATGACTATGATACAGCTGATGGAACAGGTGTAAGAGATTACATCCATGTAGTAGATTTAGCTAAAGGTCATATTAAAGCTATTGAACATGTTTTAAAAACAGATGGTTTAGATACTTTCAATTTAGGAACAGGTCATGGCTATAGTGTTTTAGAATTAATTAAAACATTTGAAAAGGTAAATAATATAAAAGTTAATTTCCAAATAACCGATCGTCGTCCAGGTGATATAGCAGCTTGTTATGCCGATCCTAATAAAGCAAAAGATATATTAGGTTGGGAAGCAGAAAAAGATATTGAAGAAATGTGTCGTGATGGTTATCATTTCGTTGAAACTGTTCTTCAAGAAAAGGTTAAATAATGTTATATAAATTAGATATAAACAATCGAGCTTTCAAAGCAATTAAAGAAGGACGAAAAAAAGTTGAAATAAGAGTTACTAAACTAGATGGCAGTTTCGACTATAGCATTCTCAAAGAAAACGATTTAATAGAATTCACTTCCTTTGATAAAGAAGTAATGACTTGTATAATCTTAAAAATCAATTGGTATCCATCTATCGAAGAACTATTAACAATTGAAGGTACTAAATATACCTTATCTTCAACAGATGATTTCTCTGAAGGTGTTAAATCTATAAATAGTTTCTCTGGATACAAAGAAGCAATCCCTATAAATGGGGTATATGCTATCCATCTAAAACCAATTGACTGTAAACAATAAAGAAAATGTCTAAAAAACATTTTCTTTTAAATTATTAATGATAAAATAACAAAACATATAAAAAAAGAAGTATTCCTGTTTTTTTATATAAAAAAATCATATATAATTATAATAAGGGCGTGATATTATGAAAAGCAAATTTAATTTTATTAGAATACCATTAATACTAATTAATCTTATTGTATCTATATTATTAGTAATAGATATAAATAAGTTAGATATTCTCCCAACGAAATATTTTTTAATAGTTATTTTTATTCTTGGATTTATTAATCTTCTTTCGATTATTTTATTATTCTTAAAAAATAAAATAACAAGAGCAATAGGTATAATAATTTCTATTTTATTAATAGCATTATCTTTTATTGGTTTAAATTATACAGGTGATACTAATAGATTTTTAAATTCAGCATTTAATAACAATGTAGTTGAAACATCAACTTATAATGTAATAGTTTTAAAAGATAGTGAAATAAATAAGTTAGAAGATTTAAATGATAAGACATTAGGTTATTTAAAAGAAGAAAAAAATCCAATAGAGTTATTAAATAATTCTGTCTCAACAGTTTCAACAGAATATGAAGATTTATATGAATTATATGATTTATTAGTTAGTAAAGATTTAGATTGTATATTAATTGATGAAGCATATATAGATGTATTAGCTGAAGACTATCAAGATGTTAATGAAAAAATAAAGATAGTATATACTTTTAATTTAGAAACTAAAATAGAAAAGACCACTGAAGAAACAGCAAATTTAGTTCGTCCAATTAACATATATATATCAGGTAGTGATTCACGTAGTAGTAATATTAGTAATAAATCAAGATCAGATGTAAATATGATAGTAACTATTAATCCAAATACTCATAAGATTTTATTAACAAGCATCCCAAGAGATTATTATGTTCAAGTACATGGTCAAACCGGTTTAAAAGATAAGCTGACTCATTCAGGAATTTATGGTTTAGAAGTTTCAACTAAGACTATGGAAGATTTATTTGATGTTGAAATAGATTATAGTGTTAAAATTGGTATGAATGCTGTTGAAGAAGTAGTAGATATGGTTGGTGGAATCGAAGTATATAGTGATAAAACATTTAATTCGTATCATTTAGCAGGTTGGGTAGTTCAAGAAGGTATTAATAAAATGGATGGTCAAAAAGCTTTAGCTTACGCTAGAGAAAGATATGCGTATGCCAGTGGCGATAGACATCGTATCCAAAATCAACAACAAGTACTAGAAGCAGTTTTAAAAAAGGTATTATCAGATAAAAGTTTATTGTTAAAATATGATGATTTATTAGAATCATTAGGGAATTTATATCGTACAGATATTCCTCGTGATGTTATTACAGCATTTGTCAAAGACCAACTTGATACTATGTCTACTTGGACTTTTGAAACACAATGGGTCGATGGTAAAGGAGCATCATTACCAACCCATACAGCTCCTAAATATAAACGCTATGTAATGATTCCATATGAAGAAGATGTTCAAGAAGCAAGTTTAAAAATTAAAGCAACATTAACAGAAAAGTAATACATGTGTATTGCTTTTTTTATTTAATACAAGTAAAATTAATAATAGAGAAGAGTGGTATTATGACAGAACTAGATATCTCTAAAGTTGAAGAAAGACAAAATGATAAGTTGAATCCATCAGCTTCTTTAAATCATTCAGAAGATACTATAATTCCAGAAGAGGCATCAATGGATGATGAAAGAAAAGCTCAAAAGAGAAAAGAATTTGAAATAAAAATTAATGTCATTATTACTGAAATGAGAAAATATGGTACTCCTGAAGTCGATATTTTTGAGTATGTAGATGAATTAAGAGCAAAATTTGAAGAAGAACTACGTCTAACACCACAAGAATTAGCATTAAAAAGAAAACAAGAACACGAAGAAAATGTATTACGCAATCAAAAAGCTGAGTTTAAAAGAATCTTAGAATTATATTTTCAAGTTTATATAGATTATGATAGTCAATATCAGTCACCAGAAGAAATAGCAGTGACGAAAGAAAAATATGCTGCCTTAATTCGCAACATGGTCGAAATGAGTGAAGAAGAATTAGAAATTCAATATGATAATATAAATAAAGGTAAAAGAAGTTTCTATGAACGCTATAATAAGCACACTGTATTTAAAGAATGTTTAGAAAAAGAAGTTGCTTTAAAACTACAAAACAAAGTATTAACAATAGAACAAGTACCAGAATTTAGATCAAAAAGAATAAAATCGTTCTTAGCTGGCGAATTTGATTACCCAGATTTATTAAAAGACAACGTAATTCAAACTATTTTGGCTAGTGAAAGTACTTCAATAAAACTTGTTGATTTAGATGATTTACCAGATGTAAGAAGTGAGTTAGAAGAAATAAAGCTTTCCTTAAACAACCCAAATCAACAAAATAGTGCGAAAAAATTATAAAAATTGCTTGAGAAAAAGCAATTTTTTTGTTTAATAGAATATACTAATATCATAGTATAAAATTATCTTATGAGGTCATAAATAAATATTATTCAAAAAATGCACAGAAGAATTTGACAAAGGTATTTTATATGGTATAATGAGGTTACTTTTGAGGAAAAAGCAGTGAAAAAATAAGCCATAAAAAAAGATTTTAAAAAAGTCAAAGAAAAAGTTGACAACAATAAAATCGAGTGGTATATTATTCACCGTTACCGAAAAAGAGGTAAAAAAATATACTAAAAATCAACTTCAAAAAAACTTAAAAAAAGTTAAAGAAAAAGTTGACAATCGAAAATCAAAGTGGTATATTATTCAACGTTGCTGAAAAGCAAAAAATATACCGAAAGTTAGCTGAAAAAAACTTGAAAAAAAGTTAAAAAAAGAGTTGACTTAAATCAAACGATTTGGTATATTACTAATGCAACCAAGAAAAAGAAAGCTTGGAAGCAGAAAATGA
>CAVAGO010000084.1:0-9232 GCA_963588075.1 bacterium
AAAAAGATGATTTGCAACTTCATCAATTTACTATCTACATTATACGTGATATAATCTTCTTAGAATAGGAGTGAGTAGTGTGGTAAAGAAAAAAGAAGAAGTAAAAGTAGAAGTAGAAGAATTACATGAATGTGCTTGTGGAGGAGATTGTAAATGTAAGAAAGGTTCTTGGTTAACTAAGTTACTTATATTTGCATTGATTTCATTTTTATTATTTTTTGCTGGATTAATGACTGCTGTATATGTATTGTTCAATGATAAAGAGTCTGATGTAAATAATGATTGTAGTAATGAAGTAGGTATAGATGTTGAGTTATACGATGAAAATTCTACAGGTTATATGGATTTATCTTTGAATTCTGAAACAATACAAGATTTTATTCAAACAGCGGATGGTTTAAATGATGATTGGATGAGAATTGCATTTTTAGAAAATACTGAACTAATAAATGATTTTAAAATTGCTTATGTTATTAGTAATTTTTGTAGTGATGGATGTGGAACTATTTATATGTCCTATGATTTTTTGAATAGTGAGATACAAAAAGTTTTTAGTACAGGAATAGATATTTCTGGCAGCGGAAGCTTGTATCTAAATGCTGTTGAAATCAATTATGTTTGTGATAAAGAACTTTGTATGTTTTCTGCTGTAGCTGGTGGAGGGGCAGGATATTCCTATTCGGCAACTGAAATAGCTAGTTCAAGAAAAGAAGGAGATAATACAATTTATACTTTGAAAGAATTTGATTATATATTTGATGAAGAAAATTCTTATTTGGAAGCTAATGGAGTATATTTGTGCAAAGCAAGTGACTGCCCTGAAGATTTTATAGGAACTTATGGCGATAAGATGACTACTTATGAAATGACATTTGATAAAGATAATAGATATGTAAGTAGCAAAAAAATAGATTAAGGATTAGATGATATGAAAAAAGATAATTTAATGAACGAAAAGTGTTGTAATAGTATGAAATGTAAATGCAATAATAAGATATTCTTAAAAGTAATTGTTTTGGGGACTATAATAGTTTGCACATTTTTACTTGGATTAGGTATTGGTGGATATGTACTTGTTAAGGATAGGGTAAGTACTGATGAAAACAATATAGGAAATGATCATGGTGTTATTGTAGATAAAAATATATTTAATGAAAATAGTGATGAATATAAAGATATTTCATTAAAAAATGAGGAAGATATCGAAATATTTATTAATTCTATGAATTATTTTGCTAATGAAGAGTTAAGAGATGCTTTTTTTGATAATAGAGATGATAATGTTTTATATTTATATGAATTTATGGCTTCTTATGTTTTATTAAGTTATTTTGATTCTCCTTACTATGAACCGATATTTATGGAAGAATCTTTTATAGTTAACGAAATGAATAAAGTATTTGATTATAACAATGAATTTGTACCATTTTTCTCGGCAAGAGTTGGTGGTAATTCTGTTGGAGTTATATGTGTAGATGGATTATGTGCTGTTGGTTACGTAACTGGTGGTGGAACAGGATATCCTTATTACAAAACAGAAATTATTGATTCAAGACAAGAAGTAGGAAATACTATTTATACGTTAGAAGATACTTACTATGAAAGAGATTTAGATGCTGAAGAAAAAGATGATTCAGATAAATTTATTTACACAAGTGAGAAAGGTTCAACATATGAAATGACATTTGATAAAGATAATAGATATGTAAGCAGTAAAAAAATAAAATAGTGTAAACTAACTAAATTTTAATCTTTTAAAATAAATTAATATATGATATATTTAGAACACGTTAAGAAGTGAAGTAATAGAAGTTGATTTGTTAAACAGGTCAACTTTTTTTGTCCCTTTTTAATCAATTTTAATATTTAGATAATAAAATATTAAGATTTAAAGAATATAATTGAAATTGAGGAGGAATAGTTTGAATACTATTGATGAAGAATTAAAAAAATTAGATAATGTGATGATTAAATATATATCAGCATTGAAAGTTTTAGAAACACAACTAGAAATAATCAATGATGATTTTAAATATATTAAGAAATATAATCCGATTGAACATATTAAAACAAGGATTAAAAGTGCAGATTCAATAATAAACAAGTTATATAAAGATAACTTAGAGTTTACATTAGATAATGTAGAAAATTATATAAATGATATTGTTGGAGTTAGAATTATTTGTGCTTTTGAATCGGATGTTTTTGAATTAATTGACATAATTAGAAATAGTAATATGATTCATGTTATTAAAGAAAAAGATTTTATTAGTAAACCTAAAAAGACTGGTTATAGGAGTTATCATTTGATAGTAGAAGTACCGGTTGAACTAATAAATGAAAAAGTAATGGTTAAAGCAGAAATACAAATTAGAACATTAGCAATGGATTTATGGGCGAGTTTGGAACATAAATTAAAATATAAGAGTGCTTATTGTACAGAAGATATAAGTACTAAATTAGTTGATATAAGTAGTCAATTACATAAGATTGATGAAGAGATGCTAGAGTTAGTTAATAAAGAAAATGAAATAAAATTATTACAAGAAGGAGATGTTGCTATATAAAAAATATGTATATGACAATAATGAATTTTAGAAAATTATTTATAAAGATGAAATATTGTAATCGATATAATTTTAATGGTAAAAAGGAAATAAATGGTACGGAGTTAAAGTTATTAGTAATGGAGTAGTGAAATGTAGTGAAAACTTTAGTTAAATGTTTTTGGATATTTTTAGTTGGTTCATTTATAGGATGTATTATTGAAGAAATTTGGTGTTTTATAAAAAATAAGTGTTTTCAAATTAGATCTAGTTTAATATATATGCCTTTAATACCAATATATGGTTTTGCTTCTTTCTTGATTGTTTTAATAGCAGATAGGGTTGGATATAACTTATGGAAAGTATTTATAATAGGAGCGATAGTGGCGACATTAGTTGAATATGTGTGTAGTTATGTTCAAGAAAAAGTATTTCATACTAAAAGTTGGGACTATTCAAACTTTAAATTTAATTTAAATGGAAGAGTTAACTTAGTATATTCTGTGGGATTTGGTTTCTTTTCAGTATTATTAATTAAACAAATTAAGAACTTAGTTACATTGATGGAATTACATACTAATGATGTATTATTTTATATAATTACTTTATTTGTATTTGTTTTCTTCTTATTTGATGTTATTGTTTCAAGTTTAGCTTGTTATAGACAAAGAATGAGAAAAGAAGGGAAAGAACCTAAAAATATAATAGAAAGATTTATTGATAAAAAGTATCCTGATTCTAGATTAGATAAAATCTATAATAATAGTGTTTATGTAGGGTAAAATTTACAGTTTTTAGTGTATAATTCCTATAAAAATAGGGCTTTGTATGATATAATGTACTTCTTAAGGGGATGAGTCCATGGAAAAAGGAGAAGCTATTAGAAAATTTGCATTAAAAAGACCTGAATCAGTTGGAGTATATGGATATGGATCTGGAGTATTTAAACAAAGTAATACAGAAGGTTCTAAACCATTAACTGATGTTATTTTTATTGTGCCTGATATAAAAGAGTGGCATCAAACTAATATGCAAATGAATAGTAAAGATTATTCAATTATTGGAAGGATTCATCTTAGTAGAAAGAATATTGCTAAATTAAAAGGTAGAAATCATATTACTTATTTTAGTGAAATAAAAGATGGAGAATATACTTTTAAATATGGTGTTATTGAAGTAGAAGACTTTAAAAGAGGTCTTAATACTTGGGATAATATATTTACTGCAGGAAGATTTCATAAACCTGTTATGGAAATTAAATCAAGAGATGATATAAGAGAAGCTATTGAATACAATAGAGATTGTGCGTTAATGATTGCTTGTTTATTTAGTGATGAACGCACTACTAAAAGAGAAATTTATCAAAACTTATGTGGGTTGTCTTATTTAGGGGATGCTAGAATGGCAATAGCTGAGAATCCTCATAAAGTAGAAAATATTGTTGATGGTAGTTTTGAAAGATTAGAAGAGATGTATCCACTTAATGAAGATTATATTTTAGAATGTAGAGATGGTTCTGTTCTGATATGTCATGAAAGATTGTTATCTAGAATGTATGAATTACCTGAAAGATTATTAGAATTCTTAGAAGATATGGGTACTGATTTTAATGATTTAGATTTAGTAAGAATTAATATACATGAATATTTAATAAGTAGAAATAAAGTTGAAAGTAAAGCACAAATTATGCAAGGAGTTAAGACTAATGGAGTTATTAGAAGTATTCCTTACGCATTTGCTAAAGTTAAGAAGAGATTTAGTAAATAACTAAGTCTTTTTTATTGAATACAAAACGTATGTTTGGTATAATAAGTTTTATATGATGAATGGTGATTATATGGATGATATTAAATATTATAGTATTACAGCTTTAAATAGAGCGATTAAGAATATGTTTGATAGTAAACCAGAACTTAATAGAGTATATATTAAGGGTGAAATAAGTAATTTTAAACATCATACTAGAGGACATCTTTATTTTACTTTGAAGGATGAGAATAGTAGGATTGCTGCTGTTATGTTTTCTTCTAGTGCTAGTAAGATGAACTTTGAACCAGAAGATGGAATGAAGGTTTTAGTATGTGGAAGAGTTACAGTATATGAAGCTACTGGTGGATATCAAATATATGTAGAACAAATGGATTTAGATGGAATAGGTAATCTATACTTAGAATACGAGAAGTTGAAGAAAAAGTTAGAACAAGAAGGATTATTTGATCCTTTTCATAAGAGAGCTATTCCTAAGTATCCGAAAAGAATAGGAATTATTACGGCACCTACGGGAGCAGCGATTAGGGATATTTTAAGTACAATTAAAAGAAGATATCCAATATGTGAAACTATTTTGTTCCCAGCATTAGTACAAGGTACTGGAGCTAAAGAAAGTATTGTAGAACAATTAACTAGAGCACAAGAGTTTGATTTAGATGTAATTATTTGTGGTCGTGGTGGAGGTTCTATTGAAGATTTATGGGCATTTAATGAAGAGATAGTTGCAAGAGCAATTTATAATTCGAAGATACCTGTTATTTCAGCAGTAGGACATGAAATAGATTTTACAATAGCAGACTTTGTTGCAGATTTAAGAGCACCAACTCCAACAGGAGCAGCAGAGATGGCAGTACCTAATTTAACTGATTTAAGAACACTTATTAGTCAGTATGAAATTAGATTAAATGAAAATATTAAAGGAATAATAAATTATAATACTAAGAGATTACAAAGTATTAAGGATGCTTATGTACTTAAAAATCCATTGGCATTGTATGAAGTTAAGGAACAAAAATTAGATACATATATTGATAGACTTAATACAATAATTAATACAATGTTAAATGATTATAGAGTAAGACTTGATAATATTAAGAGTAGTTATGTACTTAAGAATCCGTTAGCTACTTATGAAGTTAAAAGAGAAAGAATACTTAGCTTAGAGAAGATGCTTAATAAGATAGTTATGAGTAAGATGGATGTTAGTAAACATAAGTATGAAGTAATGATTAATAAATTAGAATTACTAAATCCTCTTAATATACTTAGTAAGGGTTATAGTTTAGTTACTTTAGATGCTAATGTAGTTAAGAGTACTAAAGATTTAAAAGTAGATGATACAATCAATATAAGAATGCATGAAGGTAGTATTGAAGCAATAGTAAAGGAGATTAAATAATATGGCAAAAGAAAAAGTAGAAGAAAAGACATTTGAAGAAAGTTTAGTAGAATTAGAAGGTATTGTTAAAGAATTAGAATCTGGTAATGTGGATTTAGATCAAGCTATTAATAAATATAGTGATGCTATGAAACTAGCTAAATCTTGTAGTGATAAGCTTAATAATGCGACTGAACAAGTAAATCAAATACTAAAAGAAAATGGTGTATTAGAAGATTTTGAAATAGAAGAATAAATCTTCTTTTTTTGTTGTTCTAATGTTATAATGGATGTATTAGAATATGAGGTGTTTGTATGGCCAAGAAAGATACAAAGGATGTAGTAATTATCGAAGAAGAAGATACTAAGAAAAAAAGTAAAGCTAAAGATAAGAAAAAAGAAGAAGTTGTGGAAGTACTTGAAGAAGTACAAACAGAAGAAAAGATTGTAGAAGAAAATGAAACTGTTATACAATCATCAGAACCAATAAAAGAAGAAGTAAAAAAAGAGAAAAAAAGAAGATTTTGGGATGAAGTTAAATCATTCTTTATTCTAATTATAATAATTGGTTTAGTTGTTTTAGGTGGTTGGTTATTTATTAAATATGCAGAACCTATTGAATGGAATAAGAAAAACAAAGATAAAGAAAATGAAGTTATTACAACAGATGCTTATAATATTGCTACTTATAGTGTAGATGAAGGCGAAGGTAAATACTTATCTTTTATAGGTGAAAATTATTTAATAGAATATGATA
Organism: bacterium; assembly: GCA_963588075.1. Classification (GTDB taxonomy): domain Bacteria; phylum Bacillota_I; class Bacilli_A; order RF39; family UBA660; genus Coprovivens. The sequence goes on from CAVAGO010000084.1 coordinate 6,452, forward strand.
AATATATACCAGTAAAAGTAATGGATAGATATACTAATGTACTATATGAAATGTCTAGTGGAGAAGAATATACTTTACGTGTGGGAACAGATGGTAATTTATATGCTATCGAGTATCAAGACTATGAAAATGATTGGAATAAATTTAACTTATATGTACTAGAAAATGAAAAGATGGTTTTAGTAAAAGAATTTATTAAAGATAATACGTATTTTAATTTCTTATTAAATGAAGATTATTTAGTTGGTGTTATAGGCTTTAGTTATTATGAAGAAGAGGGAAGTTCTGTTTATGATAGTTCTGTTTATCTTCTAACTGATCAGGAATACACTTTGAAAGATTATGTGTTCGCAGGAGATGAAGTTAGATTAGGACTTGATGATGAGTATTATACAAGTAATGAAGATTATATTATTATTTCTACCTTTGATGAAACTAAGTATGGATTATATGATTTAAAAAAAGGTGAAATAATTATTGAACCTACTTATAGTGGTCTTTATGCTTCATTTGATGGAAATTATGTAGCTGTAAAAGATGGTAAAGCGGGTATTATAGATAGAAAACTTAAAAAAATAGTAGATTTTGAATATGATTTTATTGATATAAATGAAGATTTTTATGTTGTATCTAAAAATAATAAACTAGCTATTATGAATGATGAATATAAACTAGTTACAGGATTTGATTTTGATTATCAAAAATCTGATATGAATATTGAATACTCTTATCAGTTATGTTGTGCTTCTTTTAATACTTTTAATGCTTATAAAGTTAATGATAAATATATTTTAGTAACAAATGTAGCTGAAATTGATTTAGATTTAGAATATGATAAATCAGAAACTTATATAATAGATAGTAATGGTAAATATAAGACAATAAATGGTAATTATTTTTATGCAAATGAAGAATATGCTTATGCTTATATAAAGAAAACTAAGGAAATAGTATTCTATGATTCGACAACATTTGAAAAAACATACACATTAGATTTTTCAGGATATGATTATAATGAAATGCCATATATTAAAGTAATTGGTAATAATATAGTTGCTTCTCTAAGTTCGAAGTTGTATTATAACTTTGAAAATGGTGAAGAATTACAACTTCCTTTATTATATACTTTTGAAGTTAATGGGGTTGAATTCGAATATGATTTAGAAATTTCTGAATTTAAAATGATTGTTGAAGGAAAAGAAGTAGCTAATTTTAGTTATGAACCTAGTAATTATGATTCTCTTTATGAGATGTATGATGAAAATATTTTATATTATAATCAAGGATTTAGTTATATAATTATAGAAAAAAGGTAAAATTAATTACCTTTTTTTTATGATAGTTATTTGATATAATTATATTTGAGTGATTAAAATGGAAAATGAAAAAAGAAATAGATATATAGTTATAATGGTAGTAATAGCACTACTATTAGTAGTTATTGCTTTTGCAATATATGGAATAATTAATTATAAAAAGGATAATAAAAAATTAGTAAATGTAACAATAAGTCAGATATATTCTTCTGATTACAATTTAAATAATTTTGATAATTCATACTTTATTGGAGCTTATGAAGAAAAAGTTATTGATGTAATAATTGATAGTACAGGACAAGAAGTATTTAAAGGATTAGGAGATTTTAAATACGATGCTATTTATAAGATGAAGGATGAAAGATACTTAATATATAGTAATACTGATAATAAATTAGTTACTTATATATTTGATGGTACTGATATTAAGAAATTCTATGAAATAGATGGTGTTTCATATGTAAAACCAATTATTTATAAAGGAATAGATAATGAATATATAATTGGATTTGCTAGTATGGTAGAAGATGATTTATATTTATATAATCTTAATAGTAGTGGTATTTTAGTAGTTAATGATGTTTCATTAGTTGGAGATTACAATGATAATGGAATATATTATGTTTATAATGAAAACTATTTGGTAGTTAAGAATAATGATAACTTAATGGGAGTTATAGATGTTAATGGAAATACAATAATAGAATATAAATATAATAATATTATTAATACTTATGATGAATCTTTTATAGCAGTTAATACTAAAGGTAAATATGGTATTCTTGATAAAAATGGAGAAACATTAATTAAATTTAAATATAGTGTTATTGATTATTTTAGAGATTATTACTTAATTGTAGATACTAGTAATAAGATGGCACTATATAGTAAAGATTATCAAAAGATTACTGATTTTGAGATGAATTATGATTCTTTGATAGCTTATGATTTAAGAAGTGAATATAATAGTATTAATCTTTATAAAGTAGATGGTAAAGTAGTAGTTATTAATAATTATTTAGAAGATAAAAATGGAATTGAATATGATAAACATAATCTTTATGTAATAGATGGAAATACTATTATAAAGAAAATAAAACAAGTAGGTTTTGGTACTGCTGATGTAGTATATACATATGATAAAGAATATAATGTAGTAATTTATGATGATCAGTTTAATGAATTATTTGAAATTAAATTAGATAGTGTAAAAAAGATAGATAGTATATCTTATGTAAGTAGTAATGTTATAAAGGTTAGTTATCTTAATACTAAAGAAGAAGTTAAAAGTATATATTTTGATTTAGAAGGTAATGAAGTTGAATTTGGTTTGGGAGAATTAGTAATAAAGAATGTTGATTATTTTGGTTATTTAAAAACTAATAAAGATGGTCAAGTATTAACATTATATGATTTAGAAGGTAATTACTTAGATGATATTAGTGGTACTAAGATAGATATATAT
>CAVAGO010000085.1:0-9226 GCA_963588075.1 bacterium
GATAGAAAATAAAAATAAAATTTCTATAAACCTCAAGGAGTATTATATGATTAGCATCAAAGAAATGTTAATGAAGTTGTGGGATCAATTGACAAAGATCTGTAGACGAATTATTTTGCCTCGAAAATATTGTTTTTATATTGAGGCAGAATTATCCGATCATCGTTATAAAAAAACGATGACGGATATGAGACTTGTGTCAAAAAGTCTCACAACCAAAAAGACTATTGATTATCTGGCAATAATGACTAAAGAATCTGTCATTGTTCATGACAATCCTGATGGATATAAGGTAGTGGTCATTTCTGAAAATGATATGGAAATGATTAATGCTTATATCGAAGAAAATGGAGCAGTTTCCGAAGATGAGAAACTGCTTTGTATATGGTTTGATCTTTATGTAGATGAAGATCGATTTGAGGAGGACAAAAAATGAAAGTAAATAAGTTTTCTTTAAATGTAATTAGAGCTATTATTAAATATGCTCTAAGTGGAGCCGTAGAAGCTGGAATTATAATTATAATTATGGCTTTTATGGCAGGTCTTTTTGGATGTCTTGGTTTGAAGACCGCTTATCTTATAATTTTGATTGTTTCAATTGTTATAAATGTAATCCGTGGATTAATTTATAAAAAGATAATTGAAAAACTGGAAAAAGAAGATGAGAGGTAATCAAATGTATCCAGAGGACGAAATTGATAATGACACTTTAATGGAATGGTTGTCATTATAAAGTATTAATTAAAAAGAGGAATATTTATTCCTCTTTTTTTTTCTTAAAATCGACATTTTTATATATTATAAATAGGAGTAACTAACAATGACTAGTTCTTCATTAGATATAAATAAATATACGAAATTAAATTTTGATGATATAAAAGAAGATTTAGAAATACTTAAGGATGAATCTAAAGTTACTAGAACTCTTTTATCTAAATTGTTTTCAAATAGATCTGAAAAAACTGTAGATGGAAAATATAAAATAACTCCAGCTAAATATAGAGTGACCGATTATTTTGATCTTCCAAAAGGTTTTTTAATCAATCAACCTAATCCACAACCAAATACTACTATTGGAAGTTATTTATTTAATGCATTCATTTTATGTAATGCATTTGAAAATGGAAAAATTGCTTATTATGATAAACCATTAGATAAGGATAATTATGAAAGTTTCCATAATGGATTGGCCAACGGAATAATGCAAGGTATTATTAGTGTAGATGAATATGGTAAGTATGCTTCTATGACAGTTTGGCTTAGTTATTTTACTGAATTATTTATGCCAGGCGTTTCTCTTAATTTTATTGTTCCTAATAAAGAAATTCTTGATTATAAAAAACAATTACTTAAAGAAAACGAAGATTTGCTTAAGAATAATAAAAGATTTACTATGGATCAAGTTGCTAAATTTGAAGAAAATGTAGAAGATCCATTGAAAAAGAAAGCTAAAGAAGTATTGAAAGACGATTATACAATGAGAGTCTATCAATTGTCCAAACCTTCATTTGGAAATAACTACAAGAACTCAAATGTAATTAATGGACCTCTTATTGATCCTGTTACAGGAAAATATAAGATTAATACTAATTCATATACTGAAGGTATCAGTAGAAATGCTTTTGACGTATTGGCGAATAAAGCGATGACATCTTCTTATTCCCGTGCAGTTGCTACTGCTGATGGTGGAACTATGACTAAATATCTTTCGGTAGCAATGCAAAATGTAAAATTGGGACCGAAAGGTTCTGATTGTGGCACCAAAGGTTATGTACTGTATACAGTAGACAAAAAACGTTGGAATAGTATTCTTTATTGTTATTTTATTAATGATGATGGTTCATTAACGATGATAACCCCAGAATTAAAATCTAAACTTATCGGCAAAACAATTAAACTTAGATCACCATTGTATTGTAAATCCCAAGATTATTGTAATCATTGTGTTGGGGATAGATATTATAAATTAGGTATAACAAATATCGGAATGACTGCTACAACTACTACTGGTACAATTATGAACAAAAACATGAAAGCAATGCATGATATTTCAATTAAGACTACTCCAATGAATATTTCTAATTTGATAACGTTTGAAAAATAGATATAAAGGAAGAAAAGTTTATAACATATAAATATAAACTGATGGCAGAATTGAATTTTGTTGGTTTTCTTCGTATTTTCGATGAAAATAACTTCTTTTTAACAAAATTCATTATTAAAAAATGGTAAAGAGAAAATTATTATTCCATCAAATCTCCTAAGAAATAGATACGTCAAATTTGCTGTTTTAAAACAACTTCATTTGTCATTATATTTTCTCCAAAAACATACACAGCGATAAATGTCTTTACCTTCTAATTCTATTTTACATCGGTGGCCGAATTTAAAAAGAAGTTTTCTTTTCTTCCCCTTTATTACCATACTGGTAGATTTTTCTACCAGTATGTTTTTATATTTTATAAAACAGATTAATATATTTTTTAAAAAATGAGGTTATTCTATTATGTCTATTCTAAAGAATATTTTTGCAATTATTGGAGTTATTTGGATTTCTATAATAATTCTAAATATGATTTTGGTATTTATTAATTCAATTATTAATAAAAAGAATCTTGATAAGTTTAAGAAAACTATTAAAGATAATAAAACTCTTGAACAAGTATTTGAAAAATTGACTCCAGAAGAAATCGAAAAACTTAAAAATGGAGAAAGGGTTGAGAGTTCTGTTGATATTATTAAAAAGTCTAATGATGATAATTTTAATGAAGAAAATACAAATAAAATGATAGAGAAATATAAAATGATGAAGATTGATAATATAGAAGCATTTGGTGATAAATTAAATGAAAAATTGAATGAAATTGTTGAACCAAAAGAAGATATTAATACTTATGATAAATGGTATTGTTTACTTAATGATAAAAATGAAATTATACGTATAATTTCATTCATAAAATACAATAATTATATGTTTATTCAGATAGCAGATATATATGGTTCGAATAAAATTATAAAAGATACAATAGGGTTCAATGATATTGATAAATTATTCGATAATCTAAAAGAAGAATATAAATATACTAAGATTATTAGAGAAAACTGATGAAAAAGAAAACTTATGTGTGTATATTTATACTATCAGTTTTATTTTCTTTACTTTGGGCTACAATTATATTTGGTCATTTAAAATATGATAAATGTCGACGAAGTATATTTATAAAACAAGAATTAGTAACATCAATAATTTAAAAATATACACTTTAAAAGCGAATAAATTATATATTATTAATTTGATAAAAAGGAGTCAAATTGGATGAAAAACACAAATAAAGATGAAATATCATTTGATATTAAATCTAAATCTGAACCTCAAGAATTTTATAAAGAAATTCGAGATTGTAAGAAAGTTTATGCTGGGACGACATTTGATCGAGCGATTCCTTATAATAAGGATGGTTTAATCACTGTTTATAGACGTATTCTATTTGATATGTACAACAAGAATTATCTCTTTTCTGGTAATACTGTTAAATCTGCTAAAATTGTAGGTGAAATTCTTGGTAATTATCATCCGCACGGTGACGGTTCAGTATATAATGCAATGGTTTCATTAGCGTCAGATTGGAATAATAATTATAATGCAATTCATGGAAAAGGTAACTGGTCAAATGTTTTAGGAGATCCAGCAGCTGCTTATCGTTATACAGAATGTAAACTTTCAAGATTTTTTGGTGATATTATTGAAGAAATATCACCAAATTTTGTAAATTACATTCCGAACTTCGATAATACAACAAAAGAAGTTGAATATATTCCATTTAAAATTCCTTATGTATTACTAAATGGAACTTATGGAATTGCCGAATCTTATATTGCATCATTTCCTTGTCACAATATTAATGATGTGGCAAATATGTGTATTAAATATATTAGAAATAAAAATATTTCTAATGAAGATTTGACACAAAATGTTTATCCAGATTTTCCAAATTATGGAATAATTACAAATAAATCTGAAATAGAAAGAGCATATAAATATGGTGAAAAAGCCAATATTAAAATGAAAGCAACTCTCGAAATAGACAGAGAAAATAAACGTATCTATATTAGGGATCTTCCATATGGAATGACTTTAAATAATATTAGATCGGTGATGATGAAGAAAGTTGCTGAAAAACATGCCGTTCTTAGTAAGATTATTGATGTAGTTAAAATTGATGACCCTATTCCAGTTCGAAATGGTGAAGAACATATGGAATTTGAAGTTATTTTCGATAAGAATAGTAATATTCTTGAGATTGCAAGGGATTTCGAAAAATTTTGTACTACAAAGACATTACCACTGAATTTTATTCTTAATTATGGAAATGCAACTGTTTCTAATTGTAATATTAAAGAAATAATTAGAAATTGGTATCAAACTTTATATGTTACAAAGCATAGAAAATATGGATATTATTCAACTAATGCTAAGACTAAACAGCATATACAAGAAGGTTTGTTGATAATTTATGATTATCTTGATGAAATTATTAATTTTATTAAGAAAGCTGAATCTAAAGCAATAATCGTCGAACATCTAATGAAAAAATATCGTCTTTCGCAGATTCAGGCAGAAGCTATTTCTAATATGCAATTATTTCAATTGAGTAAAGTTGGAAAACAAACTTTAATTGATAATATTGAAAAACAGAAACAACTTATTAAAGAATTGGACGATAAAATTTTCTATATAGACGATGAGATTATTGGAGATTTAAATAAAATTAAATCTAAATATGGTAGACCAAGAAGAACATTAGTTATTGATGAAGCAGAAGAAATGGAGAATAAAACTAGTATTCCAATGTCAAATGGAATGTTAATGTATTCTCACAATCAATATGCTATATTCGATACACAATCAATTGTAAACGGTAAAACATTAATGAATGGATTGAAATCGTTTAAAATTGATGGTAGAAATGTTAAAGAAATTCTTGGTTGTAAAAATATCAATAATGATTTAATCGGATTAATATTAATTAATACCAATGGTATTGCTAGAAGAATCGGAGTCAATGAAATTATTGCGACTAATAACTGGATTCCAGTTGATGATGAAGAAATATCCGCAATGGTTCCAATTTGTAATGAAAGTGACCAAGTTATAGTAGTTTCTGATAAAAATAAGATACGAAAATTTGGACTCGATCAAATATCAAAAATGAAATCTAGTGTTGGGAAGATAAAAGCCATTAGTGTAGTCAATCCAAATAAAAATACAGTGTTATTCATTAGTTCTTCAGGAAGATATCATTATCTTAATCAAGAAGAAATTCCAGAATTAAATAAAAATGCTGTAGGAATAGTATTGAACTTACCGGAAAAAGATAAAATTGATATAGTTCAATTGAATAAAAATGGTGAAGAAGATACTGTGGTAGTAACTATTCTTGACAATAACAATGATTCATATATCATGAGATTCGACTCCAATGAATTTGAAATCACTAATAGAGCAAATAAAGGTAAAGAATTGGTTGCTCTTGACGATGGATATAGATTAGGAAATTGTAATCTTATTAATATAAAAATGAAAGAATCTAGATGTGCTTTAATCGGTAGATATTCAACAAGTCAAATTTCTATTGGAAATCTTAAAACTTGTGAATCTGGAATAGATACTAAAAAAGTTCCTGTAGAAACTATTGGAATCCTTCAATATACGATTTAAATTATTAAAAAGAAGAAGGATTAATTTCCTTCTTCTTTTTTTTTAATATCGTATCAAATCGAATTTTTTTTTATATATTATTATAGTGAGGATAGAAAAATAAAATTTCTATAAACCTCAAGGAGTATTATATGAAAAATGAAGAAAAGTTGGGTTTTTTAACAGGATTACAAAGCATCGTTGTTCACAATGGTAGTTATCATTTGGACGATGTGCTTTGTGCATCTTTAGTCAAATTATGTTCACATTACGATGTGGACATAAATAGATTGAATGATCCGTCATCATTAAGAACAAATAAGTTGACAATTATTTGTGATGTTGGTGGCGGAGAATTTGATCACCATCAACCAGATGCTCAGACAAGACCAGATGGAACTAAATATTCTGCTTTTGGTCTTTTGTGGAGAGAATTCGGTCGAACTATTATTAAAAATGGTTTGGCCGGATTGAATCCTCAGAATGATGATGAACTCGTTGAAGGAGCTTTTAAACTCTTCGACGAAGAATTCGTTATTAAGGTAGATCGTACCGACAATTACGGTCAGGCCAAATTTCCAAACGATTTGGCCAATGTAATCAGTTGTATGAGTGCAAATGGTTACAAATTTGAATTTGCGATAGAATGGGCATCGATGATGCTCATTCCACTTATTGAAAAATCAATAAGTGACGCAAAGGCAAGAAAGGAAGTGCAAGAATTGGCAACAATTCCTTGTGTAATTCTTCCACATTTCATACCAGCACGATTGTTTGAAGGAACTGTGACTAAGTTTACAGTTTGTAAATCTAACCGTGATGGTTGGAATTTGTCCGCAGTAAGTCCGTCTACAATAGACTTACCTAAGGAAGAAATGGATGGATGCGTATTTGTACACCCAGCCAAATTCCTTGCAGTATTTAACAGCGAAGAAGAAGCTGTAAATGCTGCTAGCAAGTTATTGAATAAATAACTTGTAGAAAGAAAAGTGTCTGAAATATGACACTTTTCTTTTTTTTTCTTCTATTATATGTTAAATTAAAAAATACATTAATTATATATAATTATATTATTGAAAGAGACCTAATTTTAAAGATATTCGGAGGTAAATAACTATATGTTAATCGTACCAAAAGCGGTTCCATCTAGTCATGGAATTTTTAAGAAAACTGTGAATTCTATTGATGGATTTAGATCTAGAAATAGATTTATAATTTTTAGTGAAGTTAAATCGAATACTATTCCAGATATTATCGATTTAATATTCAATTTGGAACCTGGTGGAACAACGTTCATTGATTCTAATACTAAAAAAACTAAAGTGATGGTAATTAATCAGTCAGAAGTTTATGGGGATGCACATGGAAGAAAAGATACTAGAACACGAAATTGCTACATCCATTATGGGTTTACGGATTGTACAGTTGAACAGATAACTGGTGATACAATACTTACGTTTACAGATATGGATTGGAACGTAATTGCTGATAAACCTTGGGGTACAAATGGGCGAAGTCCATCAATATCAGATATGATTGGTTCCGATGTAAATGTATCTTATGATATAGAATCTAGTGGTGGTGGAGCCATTTATAGAGATACAGATACATATAACGAAATTCTTATTCCGAGTCCAGAATTTTATGACGAAAAAGATATGTTATTGGTCGGAGATAGAGAAACTAATTATAACGATGAATTAAATGAAAACAAATCATTTAATTATTATAATTCTTTTGAATCATATTATAAAAATCTTTATCGAATTCCATTAAATGAATTGATTGATGAAGGTCATACAAAAATATTTAAATTAGCAGTTACTATCGATAAAATTTCAGCTATGGGTAATTTTGGTGATAAGTATAACGATGAAATTGATCAATTAATACTAGAATTGGCATCCGAATTGAAATATTCGATGGAAATTTGTGGATTTTCTGGTGGTGAAATTGATCTTGGTGGAGAAAAAGACGGATTCAATTTTCATAATCTTAAATCTTACATCAGAATGGAAAAAGAAGAAAGATTTTTCCATTTTAATATGTTTATTAATAGATTGGATGAAATTGCGAAAGCAAATTACGATTTACCATTTGTATTGATGTTTAATATGAGAACTGATAATGTAAATGTAAAAGTTATTGATAAACGACAATTGATAAATTCTAATGTTGGTTCCGATAACGATCCAGAAGATCTTTCTAAGAGACTTAAAATAGATTCGTCGTATAACTCAGTTTATTCGCGAAATTATTAAGTTATATATTATAACTATTGAGGTAAGTATGAAACTTAGTAGTAATATATTGTGTCCACAATCATTCAAATACAAAGATCCGAATATGGAAGAAAGTGGAATAATCGAAATGAAACGATTTATTTACTTATTCTTTGATTCGAATGATATTATTGATGATAAAAATAATATCCTCAATCCTGCTGGAACAACGATTCTTGGAAAAGCAATTCAAGTAAATATGTGTTTAGTTGAAGGTGGAAGAGAAAATATTGATATTATGCCATATTTGAGAGGTGGAAGAAACTCTACTTATATGGTTATCAATATGTATACTTATGATACAAGATTTGATCAAAGTATACGAAATATTAATAGTGCAGAATTTACATTAATTAATTCTGTCGCCGCATCTTCGACTAATGATTATGATTTAAAACGTTGTATAACTAATGGAATTAGTTTATATAGTAAAGAATTTCGTGGAGACGAAAGTAAACAATATAAATTATCAGACGGAGATAGTTTAGCTCCAGGAATTCCCGAACCATTATATTATACATTAAGACAACAAGAATCCGAAATGAACGATATTTATACAATTCAAGCATTAACTTCTGTAATTGTTCATTATGGTTTTGAATTGATTGATAATGAAACTCAAGTTGTAATTATGGATAAATCGTTGATGGATACTATGAATCTCCAGTTAAGAGATAAGATGAAAGAGATTAAGTATATGGTTAAGTCAGGTTCACAATTTAATGATATCAACATGTATGATACAACTCAATTAAGTAGTGAAATGATGTACAATGTACTTGAATCTCTTCAATCCGGTTATATTTATACTTATGATTCTGATTTGGGTAGAAATATAACTACAACTAGTAAGTCATTTCTTCCATTTGTAAAATATCGAATGAAAGATGAAATGGTTGCTAATATGCAACGAGCAATTGATACTGTAGAGTTGCATGCAAAAGATTTAGAAAAACAACATGGTCATTTACGAATAACGTTTACACCTTGTTATAGAGGTGATAAAATTGATGTTTATTTTAAAGATTATGCTCCAGACCATCAACCAGTAATTAAAAATAACTCTCAAATCGATTCAGGAGAAAAGATCAATGAAGAAATTGATGAACGTCTAAGAGATTTAGATGATAATTCTGAAGAAGATCTGAATGAATTTATTGGAAACTGTTATAATGAGACAAATTATTAATACATATTACAGGAGGAAACAATAAATATGTATAGAACAACAGTATTAAATTAACTT
>CAVAGO010000086.1:0-9149 GCA_963588075.1 bacterium
TCTTTACTAATTTGAACATTACAATTCTTCTCTTGTATCGCTAAAATAATCTCTTTAAGTTGTTTTTTACTAAATATATCTTTAATCATCCAAATAGTATTACCATTATTTAATTTAATAGTTAATTCCTTCTTATTCCACATAAGTACATCAATCTTTTTATTTACAACTAAATCAAGAGAAAGAATATCACTATAAGATAATTCACTATATTCTTTTTGATATGAATAAGACGAACGACGCCCAATCGCCATACAATCGCTCCATTCACTTCTTTTTTTAATAGTAATATAGTTTAAACAAATAACATTATCTTTTTTATCATAGTAACAACCTAGTACTCTAAACATTCTTTGAAAAGCAATAATAATACCTAATATAAAAACTAAAACATATAATAATCTATAATCAAAATAAAGTTCTCCTATAATAGTTGATACTATATAAGCAATAAAAACCAAACATATAAAAATAGAACAAATTACATTAGTAACACAAAAACTACCTACAGCCCATTTCTTCATACTACACATCCTTCGAATTAATTATTTCTACCTTACAACTACCTTTATCACTTAGCAGTCCTTTGTTCTCAAGTTGTCTCTTAACTTCCCTAGCTACTCCATTACCGCCATCTAATAATGTAGCATTAACAAAGTACTTAGATATTAACTCTTTAATATGAGGATAATGAGTACATCCTAGTACTATAGCATCTATCTCTTTATCTTTATATTCTTCATATATACTAGATACTATTCTTTCTTGTTTATCTATATCTTCAACTTCTATCGCATTAGCTAAACCTCCACAAGGTACTAAATAAATATTTTCATAATCTTTCTTATTATCATTAACTAATATATTAGTTCTTTCACTATTTATAGTAGCAGGAGTCGCCATAACAAGTATATTATTATAATCTCTATCACAAGCTAACTTAATAGCTGGTTCAGTCCCTACAAACGTCATATCAGGATATTTCTCTCTTAAATACTTAATACATCTAGTTGTAGCAGTATTACATGCTATAACTATTATCTTACATTCTCTATCTATCAAGTAATCTACTATCTTAGAAGTTATTTCATATAACTGAGTCTCTTCTTTCTCCCCATAAGGATTATTTAAACTATCTGCATAAAATAAATAATCTTCCTTAGGTAATACTTTCTTCATCTCTTCTAAAACAGTTAAACCACCTATTCCAGAATCAAATACTCCTATCATAAAATCACTTCCTATCTAGAGTATACCACATTAATTGAAATAAATATCTTAATATATTATAATACTTATCACTAAGGAGAATACTTATGTTTACTATTAGAAACCTATTTACGCACAAAATAACTATTACTCAAAATAATAATTTAACAATCTTAACTATCAAAGAAGAATGTTCTCTACAAGAATATACAAGAATCATAAGAAAAACTAAATATTCACACCTTCTAGATATAATAGATTTAAAACATCTCCTAAACAATAATAGTATTCCTCCTAAAAAGATAATTCTTTATAACCAAGATAATCATTTATATATTATCTCTATTACACCAATTCAAATCTATATTACAAAAAGAACAACAGACACCAATATAATAGAAGAAACAATTAATATCGATAGAACAAACTATTCATATCAAATAAGTCAATTAATTCATACACTAGATGGCAATACTATCGATGTCAAAACATATAATAAAGATTCTAAAAAGAATCATAGTTTTATGTATCTTCCAAAAGAAAACGCTCTTAATATAGCGAGAACAATTATGGAAGAATTATCTAAAATTCAAGATATATCAAGTTATCTAAATATAAGAACAATAACTAAAATGTTAAATATTTTATTAGAACAAGATTACTTCCCTATAATAAGTAATGACTTACTCACTTTATCATGGCAAAATAGATACGGCAGTACTAATATTTACGAAAAACAACGAGCTACATTAGATATAATCCTTAATGAAACAAAAGAAGTAATTGGTTCAATCTCTTTTAACGCATCATACAATCCAAGTACTTCTTATACTGGCAATATAAGCTATAGTATTAAAGATGAATTTCAAAATAACCACTATGCTACCATTGCTCTCTCGCTATTAAAAGAATTACTAAGAAAACATAAACTTCAACAAAATAAACCTCTTTATATATCAGCCGAAGAAAACAATGTAAAATCACAACACGTTGCAATTAATAATGGCGGCGAACTATATTACGAAGGACCAATACCTAAATCAGATAATTTAACTAAATTTAGTGGCATTACTAAAATTAAAATGTACAAAATAACATTATAAAAGACTGAAGTAATATTCAGTCTATTTTATTTCTTTTCTTAAACTAATTGGATTATCTAAAGCATAATCTAATACTTCCATAAAATGCTCATCATCAGTATATTTAGGTCGATCATGATTCATCCAGCTCTCTGACCAAGTTATCTCACCATTTTTAAGTTTCTCCATTATTTCTGGTTTATGATCAGCACTATCTCCCTGATTATAAGGATCAACATAATGACCTTCATCATATAACTTACATTGTAAATCACATTCTAATTTATCACAATGATAAGCAAATATCGCTTCTTTAGTTTGTTTTTCATCAAATTCCCATATTAATGCTTTTATTTGTTCACCATTAATCAATTCAGATAAAATTTTAACTACTGCTTCATGACCAATACGTTTCTTTTCTTCAGCACTAATATCTAAATAAGTTAAATCACCTATTATAGTTTCTTCAAGTTCGTGAACAGCTAACATATACATAACTTTTTCTAAATCTATATCATACTGATATTCTGAATACATCGCTAAAGCAAGCATTTGCATCCATAAACATGTTCCGCAACACTTTCTACTCTAGGTGCTTGAACATTCCAATTCAACCAACCAGTTCTAACAATATCTTTTAACTTATTACATAATACATAAAATTTAATAACATTTAAAGCTCTCTTCATTATTATCCCCCTAAAACAATAATTGGTACATCCATTTCATCTTTAGTTAAACCACAATGTGTAGACTTCTTTACCTTTTTACCTTCAAAATAATCATTTTGTAATCTAAATATTGAACTACCTATTGCAACTCCAACATAATTACCTAAAAAATCATCAACTTTTTTATGTTGCTCTCCTTTACCTAAAAGTCCCATTTCTAAAACTTCTTGTTTAGTCAACAACATATAATCTTTAAATTCTCTTTTAAAAATTTCTTCAAATTCTTCTTTTCTATCTTCTTTAACCCAAAATCCAATAAATCTCGATTCAAAAAATTCTGGCATTATTAAACAATCTCTCAAATCAGGATGATCTAATACTGAGTAAACCTTACCTATATCTTTATGTCCATGATCAGCAGATACTATTACCAAAGTATTTTTTAATTCACTCATCATATTTTCTATTTTCTCTTCCGCACTTAATATAAATTCCTTAGCTTCATCACTACTAGCCCCATATTTATGAAGTAACCCATCTGGATTATCTAAATAAGTTAAAATAAACTTTCTATCAGGATTAGCACACAATACCTTTATCCCTTCACACAATTCATCTAAATCATTAGCAATATGTGTTCTCTTGCTTTTTCTCTCTACATGCGAAGGACACATCTCATAAGCTTTAACACCAGTCTCCTCAATCATTTCATATACAGTCTTATAATTAATTAAATCCTCATAAACATCTTTACTAACTTTCTTTAATCTTTCTTCAGTATAAGACTCAACTCTCGGTAACATATTTAAACATCTACCATATTCCTTAAAATACTGACTCCAAGCTATCCAACCAGTTTCCAATGGAGTTTTACCTGAATAATAAGTTGTCATCGCCGCAGTCGTAGTAGATGGATAAACAGAAGTAACACAAGTCAATTCATTCTTCTTAAAATATCCATCTTTAGATAAAGTATTAAGCATCTGCTCACCCATACCATCTAATATAAGTAATACAACATTTTTATACTTCTTTTTTAACTTCTTATCAAGAACATCTAAAGAAGTATGTCCATTATCTATCCCATAATATTTTAAGATAGAAGTAATAGTACTCAAAATAGAATTATCATAATCAGGAAATCTTAATTCAGTACTATTTAAATATCTTCTGCACATAGTACCACCTCACAATAAACTTAATTTATAATTTAATTATATAACAGAACAAAGAGAAATTAATAAATTATTTAATTTATCTTTCTATCATACTTTTCTTAAGTAAGACTTATTATATATTACATTTTATTATTAATAAATACTTTTATTAACATTTTTCAAAACAAAAAAATAGGAATAACTCCTATTTCTTTTCAATTGAATCTAATATTATAACAATTTGACTATCGCAAATACCTGTAGGTGTATTTGCTCCACTCGTAAATTCAAATAAAACAACTTGATTATCAATATCAGTAGCTCGATAATATGTTTTACCATTATCTTCATCTATATAAAGCAAATACCATTCTAAAACATTATATTTAACTGTATCAATATCAGTTGATACTTTATAATAATCAGCCATCTTAGTTAGTAATTGAGAAGCACTATCATATCCTTCTACACCACCAAATTTAAATGAACAAGCATTATAATCTCCAACACCTTCAGTTACATAAGTATAAGAGAAATTAGTATCATCTTCTTTACGATAATCACTAGGTACTTTTATATAAAAGTAATCCTCAATATTTAAATCTGTATATTTTAATTCACCATTATATTTTATTTCTTCTTTAGGTTTATTAAACATATTTAAAACATCTTTATAAATATCTTTAAAATAATCTACACCTAATAATTGAATAGCTAAAAAAGCAGTTCCACCTAATAAAATAATTTGTAATAATAAAGCTACTACAGTATTATTTCGTCCTTTTTTAGCACATATATTATTTAAATCACCTTGTGATACCTTAGGATGTTTCTTTCTTATCTTACGAACCTTATTTCTAACTAAAGATAAATATAAAGGATTAATTAATAAGGCCATTATCATAGCTATAACAACAAATGAAGCTAATATTATATAAGGAATATCTCTAAATAAATAAAGAATAGCTACTTGAAATACAAAGAACAATATTCCAACAAAATACATACTTTTACAAAAGAAAGCTAAACTACCAAATAACATTGCAAAAGCAGAAAAATTACTTTTTAAACATTTATCATAATTATTACCAGCATACGCTTTCATTAAAGCAGTCTCATCAATCACAATAACTTCTTCATCTATTAACGAAGGTGTCATTAAATCAACTGGTGGCTTATTAGCATTTTGCATTTCTTTTTCTTTTTCGAGTATTGCATCAGGAGTCGGAAAATATTTAGAATCTTCAGCTACTTCAGGAATTTGTTGATCATTAACAGGTGTTGCTCCTAACGAGTTCATACTTAAAGGTTGCTGTGAAATTAAATTTTGATCAATCATTGTCTGACTGCTTGGATTATTATCAACATTTTGATTAAATACTGGAGCAGCTGCACCAATTTGATTGTTATAAATATCATTAGTATCTAACACATCAACATTATTTAAAGCTTCCACATTATTATCTGGTGTATCTAAAACTTCATTTTCAGTATATCCAAATAATGTATTATTAGGAACATTCATATTATTTGTATTATTAGCATTACTATCATTAGCAAGAAAATCGTCATCTAAAACTTCTGGTTCAGCTTCATAAACAGTAGCATTAACATTTTCAAGTAAATCTTGTGAAAAAATACTTGCAAATTGATTTTGTTTAGGAGTTTCTGGACTTAATTGTTCAGAAGTACTATTATCAACTGGTGCAACTGGTTGTTCAGGTCCTAACATATTTTTAAAATCAGCACTAGCAACCATTGATGATTCATTTTGAACTCCCCAGTTTGTTACTTGATTACTCATAGATGAACCAACATCACTTACATCTGCATCATTGAATAAATTTTGATTAAAAAATCTATTTTTTACAGGTTGCATAGGAGTATTATTAGTACTATTATTCATAGAATTAAATTGTGAATTGAAATTATTAGAACTATTCATAATCCTACACCTCTACTCTATTAATATAATAACATTCATTACCTGAAAAGTAAATTTATAAAATCATTTTTTCACAATTTGTACATGATTTTATTCAAATTTTAAAACCACGTGATATAATGTAAATGACTAAATAATTTTTATATAATCAGGAGGGTTAAAAATGAGTAAATTAATAGTTATCGAAGGAATAGATGGTTCAGGTAAAGGGACACAAAGTGCTCTACTAAGTAAAAGATTACAAGAAGAAAATTACGACTTATTCAGTCTTACATTTCCGCAATATAGTGATCCATCATCATATTTTGTAAGACAATATTTAAGTGGGGCTTATGGTATGACTGCTGCCGATGTTTCAGCAAAACAAGCATCACTTTGTTACGCAGTGGATAGATTCCATCCATTCAAAGCAGATGAAAGAACAAAAGCAGCATTAGCAAATCCAAATACTATCTTATTAGCAAATCGTTATACAACATCAAATATCTTGTATCAAGCAACTAAAGCTCAATCTAAAGAAGAAATATATGAACTTATTGATTGGATTTGCGACTTAGAATATGGAGTTCTACAAATACCAAAACCAGATATGGTAATAATGCCAGTTGTTGAAATAGAAAAAAATATTGAAATGATGCGTAATCGAGATATTGCTGCTAATGCCAGAAACAATAACATGACTAAAGATATTCATGAATTAGATATTGAATATCTAAGAAAAGTTCATGCTGCAAGCGAGATAATAGCTGAACGAATGGGCTTCGATATTATCAATTGTATGGATGAATTTGGTAACGTAAGAAAAGTGGAAGATATTCATGAAGAAATATATCAAAAAGTTGACCAAAAAGTTCTACGTCTAGTTAATAAAAAACAATAAAGACTTAATAAAAGTCTTTTTATTTTGAAATAAAAAGACAACAAAAAAAACAGAACCAAAGTTCTGTTAATTTCTAAATGGTGCGAGTGAAGGGACTTGAACCCCCACTCCGTAAGGAACTAGATCCTAAGTCTAGCGCGTCTACCAATTTCGCCACACTCGCATTATTAAATGGTGGACCTCGTAGGACTCGAACCTACGACCGCCCGGTTATGAGCCGGATGCTCTAACCAACTGAGCTAGAGGTCCATCGACCATTTAATAATAACATATAAATCAGGCATTTGCAAGAATAATTTTAATTTTTTTAACTTACTTCCCTACAAAAGTAAAAAATACAATTAAAAGTATAAAAACAACATCTACAAATACAAAATTCCCCTTTTTATCCAACTCTTTACCACATAACTTCGCTACAAACTTAAATAAAGCATAAAATAAATTAAATATTACAAATCCTATCAAAGAAACAGCTAAACACATTGTATAAACATTTAAATTAGTAAAATTATCAAAAGCTTGTAAACTAAAACTAATTCCACTTACCATCCCGATACTAACTGCGATAAATATAGCTATTATAGTTACAGTATCTATCATATTTTTATCATATCTAGTTTTTAATTCTTTTACGTTATTATCTAGTTTTTGAAAATCTTGATTACTAGAATCAAATACTTGTTTAAGCAATCTTATTTTAAAGCCATCACTTATCATATTCTTAGTACTTATATTAGCTTTTTCGATTCTATCCATTGTATCATAATAGTTATACATACTTACTAAGTCTTCTCTTTTAACTTCCATTTCAATTGATTTAAGCATATTATCATATATATTATCTTCAATTAATATCGATTCACAATAATAACAAATTCTTTTTAAATTACCAGTAAACATTCCATTATCGTTTTTATAGTATTCATAAATGAATCTCTGTCTATTATCGTTATCTTTTAAAAAGTATAACAAATCAAATGCCACAATAAAACAAACCATATTAGTTCCATTTCCACCAGCATCTAATCTTTTTATTTTCTCTAATATATCCTCAAGATTCATAAAACCACTCCCTATAAAAAAGTATAGCATAAAAAAAGCGCCATATCTAGGCACTTTTCTCTAATAATAACGCTATATCATCTTTCAAATAAGTAATATATATAAACATTAATTCATAATAATCTTCATCAAATAATAATTCTCTATTTTTTATATAGTAATTACTACTTAATTTTTCAAAATTAATTCTCTTTTTCATACATAAAGCTTCTATAGTATCTAAAGTTTCACTTATTTCTTTTAATAAAATACTTCTTTTATTTTCAATACTTAAGTCATTATAACTATTAAAATATTTATCTCGCATTATATCACCTACTATAAAGAACCTTTTAATTTATTATTTTTTAAGAATCTATTCCATTCGGAATTTTTCACATACATTTCTCTTTGTTCTTCAAATACTTTTAAAGAAGAATCATCAACTTTTATAACATTATTTATGAATATAATATCTTCTTTTAAGTAATTTTCACAAATGTCAATATATTTATCTATCATTTCTCGATCACTTGATACTTTGCACTTTAACTTAGTAAAGATACTTTTTACAGCAAATTCTTGTGCAGCCATTAAAGTCATATTCTTTTCATAACCATCATCAACTAAAGCACTATCAACAAAATTCATACTTTCAAAATTAAAATCATCGATTTTGTGTTTCATTCTATAATATAAATTAACCATATCTTCAACAGAAATATCTTTTGCAACTACATTTAAATCATAATTTCTTGTATCGTATGTTTTTAGTAATTCTCTAGAAAATAATTCAGTTATACATTGTTCATATATAAATTCTTTTCTTCTATCGATTATCTTAGTTCTAATAGAAGCCATTGTAGGCAATGGACCATGGAAATCATATTCCATCTTTTTATCTAGTAATTTAACGTTATATTCTCTTTTAAAATCAATATTCTTTTTATCAAGTAAATCATCAAAACGATGTTTAGATTTTTCATAAATACTTAGTAAATAAACTGGATTATAAAGTTCATATATCTTAACTATTAAAGCAGTACTAGCATCATTACCTCTTCTTAATTCAGGAGAATGACTAGCATCAAACATTATTTTTTCAAAAATTTGATTTTCTAAATCATTAGCAAGACCATATAATTCAATTGCTCTATCAACAAA
>CAVAGO010000087.1:0-9095 GCA_963588075.1 bacterium
CACTCATACGCCGAAAATAGCGTAAGCAAAAATAGGTAGTCGCCAATTTTTTTTTTTGCTCTTTTTTTTGAGGGGACTTGTGTTGAGCCTCTTTTTTTATGGCTTTCTTTACTATTTATTATTTATTTTATATAATAAATTTGTGATGTTTATGATATATATTTTAGATTTATGTACTAATTCAAATGTACTTACTATTTTTTTATTTATTAAATATTTATTTACTATTATATGTATTTTGTTGCCTATTATAATTATGTATAGATTAATTACTTCAATGTATAAAGTTGTTATATCTGGTAATAAAATTGCTGATCAATTATCTTTAATATTTAAAAACATATTGGCAGCTTTAATTATTTTTCTTTTACCTTCTTTATTTTCTTTTATTTTTACTGATTTAGTACCGGTTGATTCTAGCATTTCTGCTTGTTTCACTAATTCTACTATTGAAAATATTGAAAAATATCGTGATGCTGAGGAGCAAGAAAGAAAAGAAAATGCAGCTAAGTATAAAGAAGAGT
This sequence comes from bacterium, assembly GCA_963588075.1. Taxonomy (GTDB): domain Bacteria; phylum Bacillota_I; class Bacilli_A; order RF39; family UBA660; genus Coprovivens. Next base: position 525 of record CAVAGO010000087.1, read on the forward strand.
TAAATGAAGCTATGGAAGAAGCTTATGAAAAGGAAAAAGAGAAAAATGAAATATTAAAAGAACAGATGGAAAAACGTGAAGAATTGTTTGGATCTGATGATGATGATGACAGTAGTACTTCTTCTATTCCCGGTTCATCAAATACTACTCTTAAAAGTGCTGCTAAGAACATTATTATTGGTGATTCTAGAACTGTTGGTATGTGTGCTACATTGACCTTAGATTGGACTAATTGTCAATATAATAATGGTGGTGCTTTTATTACTGGAGATGATATTTATATAGCTCAAGGTAGTATGGGTTATTCTTGGTTTGAGTCCGAAGCTATTGGAACTGTTAATAGTATTATTGCTGCTAATCCTGGAACGACTTATAATATTTATTCTTTAATGGGAGTTAATTTTCTTTTATATGATATTGACAAGTATATTCCTAAATATAATGAATTAGCTGAAGGTGCTTGGAGTAATCATAATTTAATATTAGTTTCAGTTAATCCAGTTAATGAAGAAATTGAAGCACAACATGGTTATTCTACTAAACAAGCTAATATTATTACTTTTAATACTAAGTTAAAGAATGGTACTTCTGGTGTTTCAAACATTAAATATTGTGATACTTATAGTAAAGTTATTGATGACTTAGTAACACCCGATGGTTTACATTATGGTGAATCTACTTATAAGGCGATTTACAATGCTATGATGTCTTGTGGCGGTTAAAAATGTATGTTTTATGTAAATATTTTTATAATAGTTGAAATCTTATTTCTATAATTGTTATAATCTATTTAGGTGATTAAGATATGAATTATAAATATACTTCAAGATGTGAAGCTGATACTTTAGAATTAGCTGAAAATATAGAAAGTGAAAAATTTCCAGGAATGGTTATTTGTTTAGATGGAGAACTAGGAAGTGGTAAAACTGTTTTTGTTAAAGGTTTTGCTAAAGCTTTGGGAATTACTGAAACTATAACTAGTCCAACTTTTAGTTTAGTAAAGGAATATCAAGATGGTGAGTTACCATTATTTCATATGGATGTTTATAGATTAGATGATGCAAAAGAAGATTTTGGTTTAGATGATTATTTAAATCAAGACGGCGTTTGCATTATTGAATGGCCAGAAATGATTGAAGGTCAACTTCCTGAAGAGAGACTTGATATTAAATTTAAAGTTATTGATGATGAAACAAGAATCTTAGTATTTACTCCATATGGACAACAATACGAAGACCTTTGTGAAGCTGTATTATAAAACTCGAAAGAGTTTTTTCTTTTGCGTTAAATGTGGTATAATATGGCACGTGAGGTGGTTACTTTGTACACATTATTTATTGATACACATGATAAAAAAGTTTTAATAATTTTATTCAAAGATGGAAAGATAATTATTAAAGAAGATTTAGAAACAAAGAATAAACATAGTGAAGTTGCAATGCCAACTATAGATAAAGTTTTAAAAGATTCAAATGTTGATATTAGAGATGTATCTAATATTATAGTAGTTAATGGACCTGGTTCATTTACTGGTGAGAGAATTGCTGTTACTATTGCAAAAACTTTTGCGTATAGTTTAAAAATTCCTGTTAGAGTTATTGATGCTTTAACTATTTTAGCTTTGAATGTTGATTCTGAATTGAAAGTTGTTGCTTTAGAAGATCGTAATGGTGCTTTTGTTGGAACTTTTGATAAAGAATGTAATATTTTAAGTTCTTTACAATATATGAGTAAATCTAGTTATTCAGAGTTTAAAGAGAACAATGATGTTATTACTGATGTTGAAATAGATTATGAAAAAGTTTATGAATATGTTATGAAGCAAAAGGAATTAAATCCTCATGAAGTTAAACCATTATATATAAAAGGAATAAGTGCTTTAGATGGTAAATAAGATTAAAATAGAAGACTTAAATAGATTTAATGAACTAGGTTTGTTGGTTAATGATAATTTTGTTAATGTTTATAAATTGAGTGATATTTTAGATTCCGAATACGATTATTTATTTGGATACTATGAAAATGATTTATTAGTTAGTTTTATACATATTAGTAAATTATATGAAACTATGGATATTGTTAATATAGTTGTTGATTTTGCTTATAGAAAGAAAGGTATAGCTAGCACTTTAATTTCTTATGTATGTAATTTATTTGATGATGTTGAAAATGTTATGTTAGAAGTAAATGAAAAGAATAATGCTGCAATATCTTTATATAAGAAAAATAATTTTGAAATTATAAATAAAAGAAATAATTATTATGGTAGTGATGCTGCTTTAATTATGAAAAGAGTTGTTGAAAATGAAAGATGTTAATATTTTAGCTGTTGAGTCATCTTGTGATGAAACAAGTATGGCAATTATTAGAAATGGTTGTGAATGTGTTCATTTAACTGTTTTGACACAAATGGATACACATGCTGAATTTGGCGGAGTTGTACCTGAGATTGCTTCTCGTATGCATGCTGAAAATGTAACTATGGTTTTAGAAGAAACTTTGACTAAAGCTAATATGACTATGGATGATATTGATGCAGTTGCTGTAACATATGCTCCTGGTTTATTAGGAAGTTTATTAGTAGGAGTAGAATTTGCTAAGGCATTAGCATTTGTACATAAGAAACCATTAATTGCAGTTAATCATATTGCAGGACATATTTATGCTAATAATTTAGAAAAACAAATGCAATTTCCTTTATTGGCTTTAGTAGTAAGTGGTGGACATACTGACTTAATATTAATGAAAGGTGACTATCAATTTGAACATATTGGTGGTACTTTAGATGATGCTATTGGTGAATGTTATGATAAGGTTGCACGTGTAATTGGTTTAGGTTATCCGGGTGGACCAAAAGTAGAAAAAGCTGCTTTAGAAGGTGAACATACTTATGATTTACCAATACCAATGAACGATGATTCATTTAATATGAGTTTTAGTGGATTAAAGAGTAATATTATTAATTTAGTTCATAACGAAAAACAAAGAGGCAATGAAATTAGAAATAATGATTTAGCAAGAAGTTTTCAAGATGTTGCTGTTGATCAATTATGTAGAAAAACTGAATTAGCTATTAAAAAATATGACGTTAAGAATATGATTATTGCAGGTGGAGTATCTGCTAATAAGTATTTAAGACAAGAAATAAAGAAAGTTACTGATAAATATAATGTAGAATTATCTGTTCCAAGAATGTTATATTGTACAGATAATGCAGCTATGATAGGAGCTGCTGCTTATCCTTTGTATTTGAAAGGTGAATTTGCTGATTTAACTTTAAATGCTACTAGTAGTGATGAGCTATATTAGTTTATTGAAGTGAATAAATATGGTATTATATTAATAATAAGTATCATATAAGAAGGTGTAAAAATATGAAGAAAGTTTTAGTTACTGGTGCAGGGGGAACTATCGGATTACAAGTAATTCGATTCTTACTTAGTGAAGGTAAATATGAGATAACTGCTTTAGATTTAAAAATCAAAAAAGTTTATAAGAGATTAAAAGCTTTTAGAAAAAGAATAAATATAGTTTATGGTGATGTTACTGATGAAGCTCTTATAGATGCTTTAGTAAAAGATCATGATGTAGTTATTCATTTAGCAGGAGTTTTACCACCACTTGCTAATGTTAGAGATGATTTATGTAAAGAAATTGATTTTAATGGAACTAAAGCGATTGTAGATTCTATAAAAAATTATAATCCAGAATGTTATTTATTATATGCTTCAAGTACATCTGTTTATGGTACTCAAGAAGATTATAAGAATATTTCAATCAAGACTGAAAATGAAATAGATGAATATGATTATTTTTCTAAATACAAATTAAAATGTGAAAAATACATAAGAAGTAATATTAAGAATTTTTCAATATTAAGATTAGCTTATATATTGGGTGATCCTGGACCGGAAGATTTAATTTATAATGTACCTTTAAATTGTGATATGGAAGTTCTATCTTCAGAAGATGCAGGATATGCTTTTGTTTGTGCAATTGATTATAAAAAGAAATTAAATAAAAAGACATTTAATGTATCTGGTGGCGAAAAGTTTAGAACAAGTTATAGAGATTATTTAGTACATGTGTTTAGTACTTATGGTTTGTCTTTGAAATTTATCGCTTCATGGTTAATGGCTGAAAAGAATTATTGTGGTGGTTATTATACTGATGGGGATGAATTAGAAGATATATTACATTTTAGAAGTAAGAATTTAGATGTATATTATAATACTTTATTGAAATATAAGTATAAAGCTAGTAGATTCTTTCCTAGATTGTTAGCTAAACCTTTTATTTGGAAATATTCTAAGAAAAAATAGATTAAAAGGTGATTTGAATGAAGGGTTTGGTTTTAGAAGGTGGTGGCGTAAAAGGTTCTTATCAAGTAGGAGCTTATTATGCGTTTAAGAATCAAAGAATTAAATTTGATGGAATAGTTGGTACTTCAATTGGTTCTTTTAATGCGGCGATGTTAGCTAGCGGAAGAGAAAGAGAATTACTTAAGTTTTGGTATGAAATTAGTCCTGGAGCTGCTATGAATTTTGATCCTAATTTTGTAAAAGCTTTTAATAAAGGAAAGATTAATATAAAAACTTTTTTTGGAGCTTTTAAAACGTTAAAAGGGATTGTTAAAAATTTTGGACTTGATTATACTAAATTGATATCGATGATTCAGATTGCTCTTAATTATGAACAATTAATGACAAGTAAGATGGATTATGGTTTAGTAACTGTAAGATTATCGAAAAAGGATGGAATTAAACCAGTATATATTTATAAGGAAGACTTAGTTGATGATGATAAGTTAATAGAATATATTATGGCTAGCTGTTATTTACCTGTTTTCAAGCAAAAGAGAATTATTGATAATCATTATTATTTAGATGGTGGTTTTTATGATAATGCACCATTTAAGTTATTAACAGATAAAGGTTATAAAGAATTGTATATAGTTAATATTAAGGGAATCGGCTTTAATAAGAAGTTTCCTAAAGGTGTTAAAGTTACATATATAACTCCAAGTAAAGATAATGGTGGAGTTTTAGAACTTAATCAAGACGTTATAAAAGAAAATATTAAAATGGGCTATTATGATACGATTAGAGTTCTTAAAAAGTTAGATGGTTATAAATATTGTTTTAAAAGAAGAAAAGAATCTTATTATAAGTTTTTATGTCGTAAAGTTGATAAGAGATTGATACGAAGAGTTATGAATTTCTTTAATGTTGACGATTATAAAAGTGTTGTAATAAAGTCTTTAGAATATATTTTAGAAAAAGATAGTGTTGATTATTATGATGTTTATGATTCATATAAATTAATAAAGAAGTATAAATATAATAAAAGTAAAAAGTTTGTTTATATATTTATTAGACAATTACGTTTTTTCTAGTAATAATGTTAACAATCTTGTATAATAAAAAAGATTTTTAGAAGAGGTGTTAAAATGGGAAGAGCTTATGCTGTTAGAGAAGCGAAGATTAAAAAAACAGGAGCTGCTAAAGGTAAGTTATATACTAACTTTGCAAAAGAAATTTATTTAGCTGCTAAAAGAGGAGTTCCTGAAATAGAAGCAAATAGTGCTTTGAAACATTTAGTTGAAAAAGCTAAGAAAATGCAAGTTCCAGCTGATATTATAAATAGAGCTTTAGATAAAGCTAAAGGTGCTGGAAAAGATGAATATGAAGAAATAATTTATGAAGGATTTGGTCCTGGTGCTTCAACATTTATGATTAAAACATTAACTGATAATGTTAATAGAACTGTTGGAGAAGTTAGAGCTGCATTTAATAAACTTAATAAGAGTTTAGGAGTTACTAATTCAGTATCTTATAATTATGATAATTTATGTGTATTAAGTTTTAAATCAGATAAAGAAGAAGAATTGTTAATGGCTTTACTTGATGCAGGAATAGAACCAGTTGAATTTGAAAATGAAGATGGTTTTATAAATGTAGAAGTAAAATATATTGATAATATTAAAACTAGAGAAGTTATTGAATCTGTTGAACCAAATGTTGATTATGAAGTGGATGAATCAGGATGGTATGCAAAAGATTTAGTTACTCTTGAGGGTGAAGATTTAGAATTATTTAATAGATTATATGGTTTACTTGATGACATTGAAGATGTAACTGATGTTTATCATAATGTAGATTTAGGAGAATAGGACATTACTTGTAATGTCTTTTTTTGTTATATAATAAGGATGGTGATATTAATGAAAGAGATTATATATAATGAAGATAAGCTTAGAGATGAAGAAATACATGAATGGGTGAAGAGAGCTAAAGTATTAGTAGTTAATTCAAAAAATGAATTGTTACTTGCACATACTGATGATAGCTATTATTTACTTGGAGGACATGTTGATGGTAATGAATCTGATAATGAGTGTTTAATTAGAGAAATAAGAGAAGAAGCAGGTATTGATTATAATCCTAAAGTTGGTGAGCCTTTTGTGACTATTAAGTATTATTGTAAGAATTATCCACAAGATGGAATGAATAGAGGTTATATTTCTAATTATTATGTTATATATGATGATATGGTACCTAATCCAGAAAATGTAGATTTAACTGAAGGCGAAAAAGCGGGGCATTTACGTTTAGTATATATTTCTGAAAATCAAGTGTTGGATGAAGTACAACTTTATTTAGATAAGTGTAAGAGAAAAAATGTAGTAAGAGATACGTTAATGGTATTGGAAGAGTACTTGAATAAGTAGTTCTTCACTCTTTTTTCACAAATATGTTATAGTATATTGATATCGAGGTGAGATGTATGAAAATTCTTATTGTTGATGATGAAGCTTTAATAAGAGAAGTTATTCGTGAGTATTTATTACTTGAAGGATATGAAGTTGATGAAGCTCAAGACGGAGATGATGCAATTAATAAATGTAAACTTAATGATTACGCTTTAGTTATTATGGATATAATGATGCCTCATAAAGATGGTTATCAAGCTTGTAAAGAAATCAAAGCAATGAAAGATATTCCTTTTATAATGTTATCTGCAAGAAGTGAGGAATATGATAAATTAATTGGTTTTGATTTAGGAATAGATGATTATGTTACAAAACCATTTAGTCCAAAAGAACTTATGGCAAGAGTAAAAGCGGTTTTAAAAAGAACAACTCAGGAATCAGATTTATATCAATTTGAAACTTTAGTGATTGATGATAAAGCGCATGAAGTTATTATTGATGGTGAGAATATTTATTTAACACCAAAAGAATATGATTTATTAAAGTATTTTGTTTCTAATAAAAATATTGCATTATCAAGAGAACAATTATTAACCAATGTTTGGGGTTATGATTTTTATGGAGACGATAGAACTATAGATACACATGTAAAAACATTAAGAAAAAATCTTGGTAAATATGGAGATTATATCAAAACTGTTCGTGGAATAGGATATAAATTTGAAACTAATGAAAAATAGAGTTAATAGTATTAGTGTAAAAACATTATTTTATTTAATAATGTTTTCTGTATTTATTTTATTGGTTTTATGGGGAACACAATTATTACTTTCTAATTTTTTGTATGAAAAATATCAAATAAGTGATATTGAAAAAATTGCTGATGTAATAAGTGATACAGATGATGAGGATTTACATGATTATTTAAGTGAAGTTGTTTATAATAATGCCGTATGTATAGAATATATAGACCAATTTGGAAGAACTACTTTATATAATGATGCTTCAACGGGATGTTTACTAGGTAAAGATAATAAAGTATTGTCAAATTATAAGAAAGAATTAAAAAATAGTGGTGATGAAATAAAAGCTATAAAATTAGTTAATCCAGATTATGATTCATCGGCTTTGCTTTATGGAGTTGAAGTTGATAATAATGGATATGTATTCTTGTATACAATGTTATCTAATGTTAATAAAAATTATAATCTAGTAAAGAGTCAGTTAATTTATATAACTATTGTGGTTATATTGTTGGCAGTTGTTATTAGTTTATATTTAGCTAAGTTATTTAGTGAACCTATTGTTAAAATTACAGAAAAGTCAAAAGAACTTGCAAGAGGTAATTTTAATGTAGAATTTGAAACTAATGATATAAAAGAAATAAATGAATTATCTGAATCTTTGAACTATATGAAGAATGAGATTAGTAAAACTGATCAATATAGACGTGATTTAATGGCTAATGTTTCACATGATTTAAAAACACCTTTAACAATGATTAAGGCGTATGCTGAAATGGTTAGAGATATTACTTATAAAGATAAAAAGAAAAGGGAAGAAAATCTTAATGTAATTATTGAAGAAACTGATAGATTAAATATGTTAGTTGGAGATATCTTAGCATTATCAAAGTTACAAGCTAATTCAGATGTGTTGGATATTGAAGTGTTTGATTTAAAAAGAGAAATTGATAGTATTCTTAGAAGGTATGATTATTTGAAAGAAACAGAAGGTTATATTATTGATTTTGAAGCACCTGAAGAAGTTAAGATTGAAGCAGATAAAAATAAATTGAATCAAGTGGTGAAGAGAAAAGTATGGATATTGGTTCTATAAATGATGAACCATTTGTTTAT
>CAVAGO010000088.1:0-9042 GCA_963588075.1 bacterium
TAACAAAAAAAGTAGACGTTCTTTTTTCGTTGTCTACTTTTATTATATCAGTCTAAAAAATGTTCTTTTTTTTGCCAAAAAAAATATTATGTTAAAACATAATATTTAAAAATGAAGTAATTTGTTCCATAAACATAAATACTAAATATAAACCAGTTATCAAGAATGGCCCAAAAGGAATCTCTTTTTGTTTATCAGATAAAGAACAATAAATAGCATAAGGAAAAGCTAAAAATGAACCAACTACTAATGAAACAATACTAAGTTTAATTCCTAAAGTAAAACCAAAGAACATCGATAACTTAATATCTCCCCCACCTAAAGATTCTTGTTTAAACAACTTATTACCAATATATCTAACACATAGCATAAATACTAGTATTAAGATACCACTACATAATGATATTAAGAAAGTTTGAAATCCAAAGAAATAATACTTTAACCCTAATACCAACAAACTCATTATAAATAAAGGAACGTCTAAAATAATAAAGTATTTAAAATCACTAACAAATATTATAATAGCTAAAATAGTTAATATTATCATTACCATCATTTCATAACTTAATCCAAAAATCATAAAAGAAAAAGCAAATAACAAACCACAAAGTAACTCTAAAAATGGATACCACAAAGATAGTTCTTTATTACAATACTTACACTCCCCCTTATTTAAGAAAAAAGAAAAAATTGGAATTAATTCATACCATTTAAATTTATTATTACAATGATTACACACATTTAAGTTTTCTTTTTCTTTTAAAGGTCCTTTAAGACCAATAATAACAGCAAGCTCTCCAATCAAAATTCCTAAAATAAATAAAATACATATTAAAACTATATCTAAATACATTTCATCACCTAGTCAATCCCCTATTTTACATATAAAAATTATATCATAATAAGTTTAATTTGTAATTATGAAACATATAATATAATGGTGATATTATGAATAGTAATTTATCTTTAACTAAAATAATCACAACTTTATCTAAAACTTTAAATATAGCCAACCAAATGATTCCTATCTATAAACAAGTAAAACCTCTAGTTTCTAAATCAAGCGAAATACTCGCTAATGTTAATAATTTCAAAAAAAATATAAATCCAAATTGCCAACAACCAAAACCCCAATCTCAACCTTCTACTTCAGTACCTAAAATATCAAATAATCTTCCAACTTTTTTCCAATAGAAAAAAGCTATTTTTCATTTTTAGAAATAGCTTTTTTTAAATCTTTAATTTTCTTATAAGCATTAATTTTGGCTTTAATACTTGTCCAAGGAATTCTTTTAAAAATTTTCTTTTCTGTATTTAATAAATATTCTATATATTCATTGTTATTTAAAAAACCATACTTAATTTCTTCTCTTGTATTTTTCTTTTCTTCTTTTATAAAGTTACAAGTAACATACCATTTACCTTTTTCAAAAGTATATTCTTCATTTTCTAAATAGTATCCTTTATTATTAAGTTCTTTTCTCAACAACTCATGATCATTATTAGATTGTAATATTAATTTATTAATATTTTGTATTTTCTTATCATCACTTAAAATATGTAATATTGTATTAGTACCCATACCTGAAATTACTAAAGTATTAATTTCTTTTATATTTACATCTCTAATTCCATCACTTAATACAGTTTCTATTTTTAAATTTCTTTTTTTGATATTATTAATTGCACTATTTAATGCATTTTGATTTATATCACTTGCAATCACTTTACTAACTAATTTATTTTCTATTAAATAAATACTTAATAAACCATGATCACATCCAACATCAACAATCTTATCTTTTTTTTCAACAAATTTTACTATCGCTTTTAATCTATTACTAATCTTAGTCACTTAAGAAATCTTTTAACTTTTTAGCTCTAGAAGGATGTCTAAGTTTTCTTAAAGCTTTAGCTTCTATTTGTCTAATTCTTTCTCTTGTAACGTTGAATTTCTTACCAACTTCTTCAAGTGTATGACTAGTTCCATCTACTAAACCAAATCTTAATTCTAGAACCTCTTGTTCTCTTTCTTGTAAAGTCATTAAAACGTTTTTAATTTCTTCTTTTAAGATTTCATTAGTTGCATATTCTTCTGGACTCATACTTCTTTCATCTTTAATGAAGTCTCCTAAATGTGAATCATCTTCTTCACCTATTGGAGTATCTAAAGATACAGGATCTTGACTTATTTTCATTACTTCTCTTACTTTTTCAACAGTAATACCCATTTTTTCAGCTAGTTCTTCTTCACTAGGTTCTCTATTTAATTCAAGAGTCATTTGTCTTTGTACTCTTGCCATTTTATTTATTGTTTCAACCATATGAACTGGAACACGAATAGTTCTAGCTTGATCTGCTAATGCACGAGTAATAGCTTGTCTAATCCACCAAGTAGCATATGTAGAAAATTTATAACCTTTACCATAATCGAATTTTTCAACAGCTTTCATTAAGCCGATATTACCTTCTTGAATTAAGTCAAGGAATAATAAACCTCTACCAACATATCTTTTTGCAATTGATACAACAAGACGTAAGTTTGATTCTGCTAGTATATTTTTAGCAGATTCATCACCATTAGCAATTTTTACAGATAATTCTAATTCTTCTTCTGTACTAAGAAGACTAATACGTCCAATTTCTTTTAAGTACATTCTTACTGGATCGTTAATATTTATATCTTTTGTAATTTCTTCATCAGTTAATACTAAATTTTCTTCTTCTTTGTCATCCATTTTTGGTCCATCAGCGCCACCACTTTCTTCGGCAACAACTTCAATACCATTTTCCATTAAAGTATTATATAAATCATCTAATGAATCATTATCAATATCTAATCCTTTTAAAGCTTCAGCTAATTGTTCAAAAGTTAAAATATTATTATTCTTTTTACCTAATTCAACTAATTCTTTTTTTCTTTCTTCAAAACTCTTTATTTCAACCATACCTACACATCCTCTTTTTTAGCTCAGCTATTTGCATCGCTATTTTCATTTTTTTATCTACATCAAGCTCATTTTTCATTAGTATTTTTAGTCGTTTAATTTCATTTTTTACCATTACTTTTGAAACGGCTTCTATATATTCATCCATAGCTTCTATTGTTACTTCATCATTTACTGAATCATTAACAATTTCCATTACTTTATCCTTAATCTCGTTTTTATCAACGATATATGTAATGAAATCAGCTACAGTAATTGCTCCATTCGCCTCACAAAAATAAACTATTTCATTAGCAATTTCTCTATATATTGGTTCACTAAAGAATCCTAACTTCTTTTGATATAACCTAATATATTCTCCCCCATTCATCATAAAGTATAATATTTTTTCTGAACCTATCATATAAGTATCTTTACGAATAACTTCTTTTACCTTAGGTTCTTCTACTACTTTCTTTACTTCAACGGGTGCTAAATCTTCTAATTTACTTTTTAATACATCTAAAGATAAATCATATTCTTTAGATAACTTACTAAGAGTAACTTCTCTTAATATCACATCATTATTTTTAGCTAAGTTTTTTAGAACATCATTAATATATGAAGATAAGTCTTCTACATTATTTAAATCTTTATTTTGTTTTAAATAATTCATCTTAAATTCAAAGAATGTAAGTGGATTATTTACATTTTCTAAAAACGCCTCACTACCATTAGCTAAAATATATTCATCTGGGTCTTTCTGACCACTAAGTCTAATAACAAATGTTTCAACTTCATTTTTTATTAGTTCTTCTCCATTATTAACAGTTGCAATCAAACCTGCATTATCATTATCTAAACATAATATAACTTTGACTCGCAATTTTTTTAATAATGAAATTTGTTCTTGGGTCATTGCTGTACCTTGTAAAGCAACAACATTTTTAATTCCTGAAGCTGCAATTCTTATTGCATCCATGAATCCTTCAACTACTATTATTTTCTTTTCTCTCTTCGCAATATCTTTCGCATTATGATAATTATATAAAGTCTCACCTTTTTTAAATATCTTCGACTCTCTACTATTCATATACTTAGATACTTCTTTTTCGCCACGATATATTCTTGCACTAAATCCAACTATATTTCCATCTTTATCCCATAATGGAAAAGTGATTCTTCTACTAAACATATCATAGTTTTTACCATTAACACTATTAACTAACCCAATATCTACTAACTTTTTTAAGTCATAATTTTTCTTGGTTAGTAACGTCATTAATGAATCATTACTATCAATACTTAATCCAATTCCAAATTCTTTAATTATATCATCATCTATACCACGTTCTTTTAAATAATTTAAAGCTTCTTTACCAGCATCTGTTCTTAAATTATTTTGAAAGAACTTTTGACTAAGTTCCATTATTTCATGTTCTTCTTTAAATACTTGTGAAACATTACTTTTTAAGGTTGCTTGTGATAATTCCATACCACATTTATTTGCAACAATTGAAACGGCTTCAATAAATGATACATTTTCAAATTCAGAAACAAAGGTAAATACATTTCCTGTCGCCCCACATGAGAAACATTTATATATTTGCTTTTCAGTCGATAAACTCATACTTGGAGAATGATCATCATGAAAAGGACAAACACAGAAATAATTCTTACCTTTTTGTGTTAAAGGAATATAGCTTCCTACAATCGAGATGATATCAGCTTTCGCTCTAATAGCATTAATTTCGTCATTGCTAACTAAGGCCATAAAAAATCACCCCTCACTTATAATTATTATAGGTTACACCTTTATTTCCTTTTTTTTATTTGCTTTTTTTTATAAAAAACATCAAATACCACAATATTTTACCATATTTCAGGTGTTTTTTGTTAAAAACATTATCATTTTTTACAAATAAAAAAAGGAAATAAATTCCCCATTTTTATTTTAAACCAAAGCCATTTTCAGCTTTAACATCATCTTCAAATTTACGATTAACCATACTACTCATATAGCATCCTAAATAAGTATAAGAATTTTTAAATGAATCTAATTCATAATATTTACTATATTGCGCTTTGGCAACCTTACCAAGTTTACGAATTTGTTGTGTATCATCTTTTTGCTCTGCTTGTTCAATTTGACCAACAGTTTTCATATAAGCATTTTGAACAGTACCAGCTTCAGTTGTTAAATTAGCACTTTTAAATAATAAATAATCATATAAATCTTCTTTAAGTTCAGGTGATAAAACATAAATAGTTCTATAAACCTCAGTACTCATTGCATCAACTTTTTCTGATAAAACTTTATAACAATCTTTTAATTCTTGTAAACTAGTTTCACCTTCAAGTTTAGCGATAATATCTTCAGGTAATCCTAAACTTCTATAATTACATACTACTGAACTAGCGTACATAAACTCTGGTAATCTATGTAATTTAGCATTAAGTCTTCTAACAACATAGCTAAGTTTTACATATTCATCTATAAAATCATATATTTCTTGCATATTAATTCCCCTTAACAAGGCAGTATTATAGCAAATTATTCTAAAAAAGCAAATATTCCTCTAAAAAAGTCAATTAAACTTTTTAAAGTTAACACTAAAAAATTATCAGTACCAGTTTCAGGTATAACTGGTACTTCCTTAATCTCACTTTTTACTTCTTCCTCATTTACAATATAATAATTATATAATTCCTTATAATGTACTGTACTTTCATCAACTATTTTCTCTGTAAATGTATCACTTAAAGTATACCCTTCTATTCCTTTAATTTGTTTAACATTATAACCACCATAACCTAAAGTTATAGCACTATAACCTTTACTATTCGTAATTAAACTATCTACTAAATTATTATCTCGATCATAAACTTCGAATACGGCATTTTCCTCATAACCGCACACATTATCTTTACAAGCATATTTAACTAACTGAATATCATTCTTTAATAACTTATTATATAAAATTAAACTAGCATTTTTATTATTATCATTAACTACAACAGTATACACCTCTTTATCTTCAATATACCCAATACCAACACTAACTTGTTTTATAATATATTCACCATATTCTAAACTATCAGTTCTATATACTAATGCATGATCACTTGTACATACAGAATCAATAAGTACATCATCTTTACTAATTTCATAACAAGTATTACTAAAATCACTTTCTACAGTATAAACACTATCATCATCTCTAATATCTAAAGTAATATCTCCTTTATTAACTATAATATTTATCTTCATAATATCATTAATAACATTTCCCGGTTTTATAACATCTTGACTATTACTACTATCATATATCGCTACTTTATTATCATAATAATTGCTTATCTTTCTTACTTCAATAACTCCACTATCAAGTGCTCCACTTATAACAAGATTATTACTACTATTATAACCATAACTAAAATCACTACTTACTATCTCATAATTCTTATTTAATCCCTGTATAATATAATCTTCCTTATAATTTAATACATATTTTTTTACAAAACTAGGAACTACATCATGATTATTAACATCTTTTAATATTGCTTCTTGTTCACTACTATATTTAGATATCTTAGTTCCATTTAATGTACTAGTAAAATAAATATCTGCACTACTATTAACTTCTTTCCATACTAAATACTGTGTAACAACATACCATTTACTACTAGTTCTATCTCCATATCCATACCCATAATAAATAATTAAAGATATTCTTCTTTTTTGTTCATCACTTAAATCTTTATACCCAGTTAAATCACCATTATATTCTGTATAAGCTTTCCCATCAACAAACTTAACAAATGGTTCTAAACAATAAACTATATTACCTTTACTATCTTTTATATATTGCATTGTTAAATAATAAGTCTTACCATCTATTACTTTATTTATATATTCTCCACTTATATAATCTCCTTCATAAAAAGTCTCTGCTTTAACAAAACCAAATCCTACAAAAAAACAACATATTCCTAAAATTATATTTCTAATTATTCCTTTCATTTTAACCCTCCTGATATTATATTTATTCTATATTTCTACACCATAACAAACTTCACCCTTTCACCCTATATTTACTCCATATAAATTTAAAACTCCTTTTTATTTCAAAAAAAATAAGTTATTTCTAACTTATTTAATCAATAAATACTCTAGGAACTCTTTCACCTATTCCCGATATCACTTCATAATTAATTGTATCATATACTTTAGCTATATCTTCTAATGTAATATTTTCATTATCCCAAATATAAACTATATCCCCTACACTAACATTATCTAATTCAGTAACATCTACCATAAATGAATCCATACATACACTACCTAATATCTTACATTTAACACCATGTATTAAGACATAACCTTTATTACTAAGACTTCTTCTAATGCCATCAGCATAACCAATACCTATCGTAGCTATTTTCATCTTTTTATCAGTAATAAACCTTCTACCATAACTAATACTCATACCTTCATCTACTTCTTTTAAATAAGATATCTTACTTTTTAAAGTAGCTACTGGTTTTAAGTCCATCTTCTCTAAAGTACTATCACTAGCTGGATACCCATACATAATAATACCAGCTCTAACCATATTACATGTATTAACTTTAAAATTAAGTAATCCATTACTAGCACTAGAATGTACATATTTAATAGTATTTATTCTATTCTTAATCTTTTCTACTCCTCTATTAAATATCTCTATCTGTTTATTAGTATATTCTATATCTGTATCAGCACTACTAAAATGCGTATATACTCCTTCAACTTCTATATTAGAAAACTTTTCTATTTCTGTAATAAATATATCTAAGAATCTTTCCAATACTCCAGTTCTTCCCATACCAGTTTCAAGTTCTATATGTACTTTAACATTTACTCCTTCTCTAGCAAGAGCTCTTACAAAATTTATATCACTAACTCCTACTATCAAATTAAACTTAATTATATTATCTATATCTTCTATATAAGGTTGATTAAGTACAAATATATTACCAGTATATCCTATTTTTCTAAGTTCAATACCTTCACATACACAAGCTACTGCTACATAATTAAAATCTTTAATTAATTCTAAACATCTATTTATATAAGTACCATACCCATTAGCTTTTATAACCGGCATTATTTCCATATCTGGAACATACTTTCTAATTTGTTCTATATTATATTTAAAATTACTTTTATTTATTTCCATATAAGTTTGTCTATTCATAATATCACCAATCTATATATCAATTATATTCCAAGTATTAAAAAAGTGAGTAACTTTAACTACTCACTTTACTCTTTCTTAACTTAACCAAACAATATTCTTCTTAGCTTTTATTCTTAAAATAACAAATATTCCAATAATGAATAATACTAGCATAAATACTATATCAGAAGTATCAGGATTTTCAGGAACAAAAACAACTTCAATAGTAACATCAGCACTTGGCATTGTAAATTTATAATTAGTAAAGACTACTACATTACCATTAGCATCTGTTACTTTTACTTCCTTAAGTTCATATCCCTCCTCTGGTTTAACTTCAAATTGAATCTCATTACCACTAAACTCAGAAGATTTAGAAACAGTTATCGTTCCTTTTCCATCAACAGCTGTAAAAATATTATAAGGCAAGTCATAATACAATAATTGACGATTCAATAAATTATCATAATAATAATTACTTGAAACGCTAACACTTTCCATACACATCGTACAAAAACCTTCTTGTAATAATACAACTATTCCATTATCACTAGCTTTTAAAAATAAAGGACTCATATGAATGTTTTCAATATCACTCGATAAATCCTTAATGAAATTTCCTTTTTTATCATAAATTTTAACATAAGAACTATTTGCACCATTTCCCGCTAAAACAATATAATCTTTTTTATACTCACTACCAACAACATTATTATATTTATCGAAACATGAATAATTACTTGAATAATCAGGATATAAATCAGTATCAATTGAATTCCAATCATCAACAACTTTCTTAAAAAGAACATTAAATTCATTATCTAAATACCACAATTCATTTTTTATCTTATCAGACTTACTAAAAGAAACACCAACAATATAATTATTTTCAG
>CAVAGO010000089.1:0-8876 GCA_963588075.1 bacterium
GTTTTATTAACTCTCCGAATTTTAATATTATATAGCAGCTTTTACTGAATTTTCATTAGTTTCAGGTTGTTCTTTAGGTACAACTCCAACTTTTTTCATCAATTCTGCAAATGTACTATATTTCAATCCATCGGCAAATTCATATGGATCTTCTTGATCATTATTGACTACTTCGAGTCCAATAGCAGCAAGATATGCATCTTTCATACGTGCTGGTACAGTATCAGTAATTTCATCATCACTATAAGGAAGATCGTGTAAACGTGTTGGATCTTCAAATAATAAAGAACCAGCCATTTCGCTTCTTAGTGTCGGATGTGTCGATTGAACAGCAAAGAATCTAGATACTTTCTTTGGATCGCAAAGATTTTTAAGGTCATTATTATCCATATCTGATATCTGGTTACAAGTATCACTATAAGGTTTACCAACTTCAGATCTTTTAACTGATTTATTAGGTAATCCGAGTGGAGTAATAGAACCAAGAGATCTAGCTGAGAATCCATTTTCTGGTACATGCTTAAGAATCATGAAGTAAACATCTGCAATCATAACCGGATATTTAGAAGTAAATTCACGAATAAGCGTGTTTTCATCTTTTCTAAATACTCTAGATTTGGTTGTGTCAAATGTTTTCTCACGATTATCAACGTTTTCGAGCACTGAGATAAAATCGTCATCAGTAGTCAATATTTTTTCTAATTCTTGGGCATTTGTAATATAGTCATTTAAATCTTTATCCGATTCATTATTTTTCTTATCAGTAAGATTTTCAATTCCTATTTCACCTTTATCCCAAACATAATCATCCGTCCAAGCGTTATCTTTATATTCATCAAGTTTGAGACCGAGTTTATTTTTAACATTATGGTTTACATCAAGAATACCAAATTCCTTTGGTTCATAGTTAGTTTCTTTATTTTTACCTGAACCAATGATAGATTTTTTAGTAGCAAATGTAAAATTATTCATAATATTTTTTACAGCGTCTATATTTTCTTTCGAATCATACAAATCTGCAATTTCTGGAGAAACTTTATATTCACGACACATTTTAATCTTAGAAACTTTGACTTTGTACTTATGGTTAATTTCTTTAAGTTTTTGGAATGTAACTGAATCATTCATAGGAGGATTATAAATATACAATCCTTTCTTATAAATATTATCGAGAAATTCGATTTTCTGTTTAGCATTCAACATTCTTTCACACTTAACGAAATATTCACCCCATTCTGGAGAAATAGTAAGTAAATAATCATTAATAATTTCCAATGAATCATCAACAGTTTTAGCTTTTTGTGCTCTTCTCACAATTTCATCAGAAAGATAATTGATGTTTTGTTCGATATTCTGGTCAGGATTAGCACGTCCAACAATACCATTTGATGAACAAATGATATCTGCTCTAATTCCTTGTTCATTGACGGGCATATTTTCATCAGGCCAAACATTACTAATAACTGCTTTTGCGCCACATCTATTGGTAAGTTTCATTGCTGTAATCAATGGTGTTTTATATGCAGTATAAATAGTAAGATGTGCAAATTCAAAATTACCAGTATTACAAGAATATTTTACATCTGGAGAAATATAATTGGTGGCATTAAATAATTCCTGTTCCAATCTATGTGAAACTTTATTATTTTTATCTGCTACAATTGGTCTAAGTGTATTATAAATTTCTTGATTATAACGCAATTGATCAGAATATATTTCTGCTAATTGTTGACGATGTAAGTCGGATTGAAGTTCTTCAGTATCATTAACTTTAATATCAATATCAACTACAGTTCCAGAACCTTTGAACTTATTGTCTGTATAATACATATGGGTTAATGCATTATCTGTAAAATCTGCAGAAATATTTTTCTTGTCCATCTTTCTTATACTCATCAGTATAGATTCTGGAGGAACAGTTTCACCAACATTCATCAAACATTTATAATTATTTAAATCGCCAAATATATTAAGTAATACATCGTTTTTATTGATAATTACTTCAGTTTTTGTTATAAGTGTAAATGTTGTTTTTTCTGCAAAAGATTTCGATACTACAATTGCATCATCTTTAACTTCTGGAGATAATAAATAAGCAACTTTTGCATTTACTCCGTAACAATAATTACCAAATTCATCAAGAGAATTTGTTGATATAATCATATCATCTTTTGATATTCTGGAACCAACATTTTTATCGTCCATATATGTAAATGGACGCATATATCCATGATTGTCGCTAAGTTTTTCATAATGATTAACTTTTACTACATCATATTCTGATTTTCCACTAACTTTAAGTACAAGTAAATAACTCATAAGTGGAAATGAAGAATGTCGAGAAATTTTAGCAACAATTTCATAATTTTTATCAGATTTCACAAATGAATTAAGATATTTTCCAAAAGTTCTTTCATAACCGGTAAAAACTCTCGGAGATTGTGGATTATTAGGACAGACACGCTGTCCATAGTGCAATGAAAACATATGTTGTCTTGGTCCAGCCGCATTTGCTGGATGACTCAATAATCCTGTAGAAAACAATTTATCAATATCGTTTCCTTTGTATTTGTCAATTAGGTATTGCATTTCTTCTTCGCTAATTGCACCAGTATTCATATACTTATTTCCTCCATATGTATGAATCTATGTCTATTTTTATAATATATAATTTATTTTTTCAATAAATTTGCGAATGGATTATATCTATCATCGTTTTCAGATGAATAATATTTTCCATTTTCTTTCTGGTCTTTACGTATTTCATCGAGTTTCTTAATATTTTCTTTTTTATTATCAGGATTTTTAATATCTTCTGATAATCTAGACATATTTTCTTTAAATGAGTTTTTAATTACAAAACGTTTCACTTTAAAATAAACCTCCCTTTATTTTTAGTGTGAAAAGAGGTACTAATAATTAAATTAGTACCTCTTAATTCTTTGGAGAATTATATCTTTATACTAATAAAATGATTTATTCTATTAATATGAAAGAATATTACCATTTTTTAATTCCATTTGGCATGTAATAATCGGTATCACCGACTTTTACAGTATTTCCACAAATGGAATATTCGTTATCAGACAATGTATATGGTTGATCAAATGATAAATCGATTAATAATTGACAAATATCGGTTGCGATATTTGGTCTATCATCAGTTTCTAACATTTCCCAATACATCTGTCCCATTCTCATAGTTTCTTCATCTACAACCCAACCATGATTCACATATCCTGGATAATCCATAGAATATCTAAGAATAAGACTAACTCTTGCATTATAATTAAGTTCACCTAATTTCTTAATTTCAGGTTTCTGGCATCTAAATACTATATCACAGAGAAGTTGTAATCTAGTAGTAAAACTAAGAGCTCTCGCAAGTAAAGGATTTTCATGACATTTATCAAGAAGAGTTTTTCTTGTAAATGTAACTTCAGGAAGAATATCAAGATGATATGAAAGTGGTGAACCAGAAATACCATAATTTCCACATGAATAAAGTAATTCAAAATCAGAAAGTTCTGGTTTATAACCTGTAGCAGAATCAAATACCATTGGATATTTTATTCCTTCGGGCCCATTCTTATTCTTTAACCATTCCATATTGGCGATAATTCCATGAACTTTATCTCCATAAATCTTTGTTTTATCGTTAAACATTCTTTCCCTAATCGAAAGCATGTTTACACCAAAAGACTGATAAATAAGTTCATTTCCACCTTTAAGTTTCTGATTATATTTCATTGATGGAAGAATTGGTTTTGGGGGATTATATCTATCCAATACTGGAGTTTCAACTAAGTGATTAATCATAACCACACAAATCTTCACATCCTCACAAAGTTTTTTCACTTCGTTGATAAAAATTGTGTTATCTTTAGCCAATTGCATTGCATCCATATTAGATGTACCGGCAATTGTACCAGTATCTTTGACATTACCTTCTTTATCAAATTCTGATTCGGATCTACCACGAATAGCCGCAATAGAATCAATGAGAACATAAGTTGTTGGAAGAACTTTAATAGTTCCCCCATCAATACTCATGATACCAGTGTCAATTTCCAATTCTTTTCTCATCGCTTCTTTCTGTTTAGCAAGAGTTTTAAGTTCATTATAAATTTCAATAATTGTATAAGACTTTGATACGAATCTTACACGTTCTCTCATCATTTGTTCATCATACCCTGTAATATCCATCCAACGTTGAGGGGAAGTATGATTTTCTACATTATAAAATATACATTCTGTAACTGGTCCATAATATTTATACCAATTATCCATACATGCTGAAATTACTTGAATCCACAATGTAGTTTTGCCTACAGCAGACATACCAATTTCATTATATGGATTATTAAACATTCCTCCATTGACTACTTCGATTGTACTATTAGGTTTATGTTCGATATTTGCGGAACACAAATCTAATGCAGTAAAACCTGAAAAAGTACCAATGTCAGAATTAAATGAACCGGCTTTTCTGAATACATCGTTAACTTGATTGATTTCTTTAAGTAAAAGACTCATCGTTATTTAGACTCCTTATTACTATCTGATTTTTCATCAGCTTGATTTAAGACTTGTACAGATTTCTCTGAAATGTCATTTATATTATATATAAACGAACACAATTTTGCATATTCTTGATTGTCGAGATTATCCATCAATTTATCAACTTCTGCACCTGTTTTAGTTGTTGTAAAAGCTTCTTCTTCACTTTTAGTTAATTCCAAAAATGAATTATTGATTTTTTTATTTATATAATCGATTATATAAGGTTGAATTGAACGAGTTTTCTTTTTATCCCAATAATTATCTAATGTGTATCCAGAATCAAAAGAATAAATCAAATTCTTAATATTACTTGGAACAGTTGAAATAAATAATAAACATATACGTTGTATAAATATATTTTTGAATGATGAACCACTATATAAAACATTTGGTCGTATCAAATTTCTAATACAATTTCTATATTTAAACTTTCCTTGAATTTTAACAACTGATTCTTCATCAAAAGTTATTTCTTTGTTTAAATAATAGAATAATGTTTCATTATAAAGTTTATCTAAAAACAAATTAACGACTTGTTTATTACTTTCAATTATATTAATATCAACCAGATTATTTGGAATATTTTCATCGTTTTTACCATGTTTAGTAATAAAAATTCCTAATATAAATCCGATGATACAAACTATAATTAAACTAATTATCATTAATAATATATTCACTTTAATTCTCCATTTTTGACATCATCTCATTAATATCTTCATTATTAATCTTATTCAACTTATCTCCAATAAGAAGATTATTTATTTTATCAGTTGTAATAAGATATTTATTTGAAGCATTGATAATAGTTGGTTCGTATTTGAAATTGTCTGGGTAAACCAATTCTGCTGTGGAAGAACCTTTTTTATAACGTTCTTTATACATTTCGTATTTATTACGAGCAGATTCCGATAAATATTTATTATATTCAGTAACAAATTTATCATAGTTTCCAACAATTAAATCTGGATGAATTTCAAGTTTTCCATCATGAACTTGTGCATGTGCAGTAGGATTTAATGGAACTAAACCAACCATCAACCGATAATGTAACATTACTGTCTCTTTCTCTACTTCATTTTCATAAACATAATTTCCGCCTTCATCACTATCATCGTTATGCTCATCCATCTGTTTATTTACAACTGCTTCTACATAATCGTAAAGAGTAAACGGATGATGATGAAATTCTAGTTTAAACCCATTTGTAATCGAATAATTTTTGAAGAATACACAAGATTTAATATCAAGTGTATTCTTAAATAAATCGATTAAATATTTATATTCAAAAGAATCTCTAATCTCCGCTTCAAAATATTTGATCAATTCTTTTTTATTCATCTCTTCTACAAAATATCGAGAATCGTATGGTTCTTCTTCGAGAAGTTCATCGGGAATATTATAAGTCATCACTTTAAGATCTTTATTAGTCAATTTTAATTCAACTAGATCTTTTTTATTTTCTTCCATAATTAAATTCTCTTTTTATAGATAAGCTTTTAATGTACATTCGGTCAAACGATTAACATCATGTTCATCATCATCGATAAATGTGTACTTAAGAGTTTTGTGATCATTACTAGAGATTTTATCTAATATAGTAACATTACCAGAATCAAATCCAAGTCCAGACATAATTTTCTGACCAAAATCTTCCACATTATATATTCTATTTCTAGAAGTATTATTGGATACTTCGATAGAACTTAATCGCATTTTGATTTCTGGAATTGTAACATTAACATTTGTGAACGATTGAGTGTTAGCAGCAGCCGATATAGCCCAATCAAAAAATTTATTTTGAGCTTCAAACATAGAAGCATTTTTATAGAAAGAATCTGATAGATTAGGAACAAAAGTAAACTTAACTTCTGTAAATCCAGTATCTTCTTCCTCTTCTTCATACTTCTTTGATCTAGCTTTATATTGTACCATTAATGATTTTGGTTCAAATGTACATTTATCACTTACAAATAACCAATCTTTTACAAGACTTAATGGTTGAAGTTTAAAATCGATCGAGGAAATACCTGACATTTGTTTTTCAAGCGTACCAGTTTTAATTATAACTTTATCAGATTTTACATATTCAGTAGCTCTTTCCATTATGATAATCGGAAGATTAAATCTTGAATCGTGACCAAAACTAATTCCTGATGTACCACCAAGCAATTTCAAATCGTAAAAACTCACATAAATATCTGTGTCAGCAGGAACATTGAGCATCCATTTATTTAGTTCACCATGATTTTCTGAATCTTTTGTACCATTTCCAAATAAAAATTTTATACAATTATAACATCTTTCATCAAGATTCTCATCTTCAACAGTCATTTTATCGAAGAAACTAATTAAATCGAATAATTCATTTCTAGAAAATTTAAATTTATTTACCAATGAACCTACAGAAGCACCCAAAATGTTGCTATATTTATTAAAAAAATTGAATTTTCCCTTCTGTTTGCTATTAACAAGTTGGTCTACACTAATAGTATCGACACTTATAAAAGATTCATCATTATTAGAAATATTGATTTGCGGTTCTCCAACTTTCTTAGCATAAGCCATAATCAAATATTCTTTTGTTCGTTTCAAAAACTGTGGACAAATTTCATTATTTATCATTTTAAGCTCCTTAATACATTAATTTAAAATAGATAATATTATATAATAATATAATCATGAAAATAAAATATTAAATGATTATATATTATGTTTACGAATAAATATAAAATAAAAGGAATTTGTATTTATGTATACAAGCGGAATTGCAAAACTTGATAAGTTGTTGACCAATCAAGTTTATAATAATATAACTCAATCTACAATAATTGAATACGATTTAAAAGCTGCACATACTTCAGCTTTATATTTTATAAGAGGAGAAGCTATCTATAATGAATTGATGAGTTTACCAAAATTGGAAAGAAATATAAGAATTGGTAAAATGATAGCTGAAGATAAAGTATTAAGAAAACAGATAGATGATATGGTAATAAGTTGGTTTAATATGTTTTTACAAGAAAATAAAATTTTAGCTTGTAATTTTCTTTGCACCACACCAGACTCGATATTGATCAAAAATCAATTAGCAACAAAAACAACATTCGGAGATGGAAAAATATATTTTAGAAATAAGGAAAAAATTAATTATACATCATTATTTATAATCGATAGACGAAAATTTATATTATTTGATAGAATCAGTAAACGGTTAAGAGTAAAAGGTTTAGGAACTGAAGAAATAACCGATAAATATCAGTTTGTAAATATTTGTTTAAGAGATTTATGTTGTATAATAGAAGATAAAGCTACATTAGGTAGAGTAAATTGTTTGAAAAAGTTAAAAGCATTTAGATTTGAGTATTTGACTTCCGAAGACAAAAATATTTATCGTAGTGTAGACCATAAAAATCAATATAAATATAATATCGATGGAAACATTGAATACAGTGATATATTATTAAAAGAAGATGATCATTGTGTATTATTGAAAGATGATAATTATATTAATTATCTATTACCATTAATGAGAAGCTTTATATAAAAAGAAGATGGACAATAATCCATCTTCTTTTTTTTTTAATATCTATAATCTTTACAATCTACAAAATCTTTAACTTTTACTTTTGTAATGATTCTACCTTCAAGAGTATACAATTCGATAAGAGGTCTAAGAACTAATCCTTCCATTTTATAATTGCTATTAAGTTTTGAATTTGGTCTAGTTTTGACAAATTCAATAGCTTCATTAAGTGTCATTTGAGATTCATCAGGAGTTTTCATTTCTAACTTTTCAGCAAGATTTTTAAGATTCTCACGGTTAGAAAATTTACCATTAGGAAATTGTAAATCATACATTATAAATTCCCCATCTGGAAATCCATAATCAACGTTATAATCTTTAGATATTCCTTCTCCATATATAGTTATAGGATTTTCACCAAATATTCCTTCTAGACAAGATTCAAATTCAGGAGTTCCAAATCTATTCTGGAGATATTCTAAATATCTTGGACAAAATTCGCTTTTATCAGTATGACCAACGAAAGAAACTTTATCTCCATCCCATTTTATACCAACAGATGTTCCATCGATTTTTTCACTACACCAAAATGATGTATCCTTTAAATATTCTACCCAATCCATAGACGGTTTTGTTACATCTATCAATCGTTCATTTGGTCCATTTCTAAGAAATGGTGCTTTAATTTTTTGAAAATTGTGTGCCATTGTTTATTTCTCCTTTTTTTTATTGTTTTTTATAATAAAAACAATTTATCTACACGTTCATTCTTTTTACCAAATTTAAA
>CAVAGO010000090.1:0-8672 GCA_963588075.1 bacterium
CGCGACCATGACCACGTGTCCACGATGGATGTAACAACAGCCGACCGACCCTACAACCACGCGACCATGACCACGTGTCCACGATGGATGAACCAACACCGACCGAGCCTACAACCGACCGACTCCACGATGGATGTTGCTACAATGGATGTGACCTATAACACACAACTCCTTATGTACTATTTTTGGGACATAACAAAAAAGACACCTGTGTTGTCGCACAGATGTCAATGACATAAAAGTACTTGAAGGAAGTAGTTGAGTTTACGAGAGTCCCACATATCCAAGCACGTATTTATTATATAACTAAATCGATTATTTAGTCAAGCACCATTGAAGATACGATTGAATAGCGTTACCTATTGAATTATCTTGATAGAAGACTTTTTCCTGTGTGAAGAATGAGAAGATGTATCTACCCATATCATCATAAGGATTGGTTATTTTCCTTCTAATATTAGGATGTGGATCAATTTCCTGTTGATATACTAAATCGCGTTCTAAATACTTTAATTCACTTGATTTAGCGTGAATATATGTGAAGTATATATCTTTATTAGTACATGGAACTGAATCCTTAATAACTTTATTCTCTGATGTGTCTTTAACTCGAATAATCTCACATTGGAACACTTCATTATCGAACTTGATGTAATAAGTGAATCGAATATCTTTAGGTAGATAGAAATATGGAAGATGTGGATATGATCCAATTTGCCACGAACCTTGAGTAATCATTGAGTTCTTATCATTGAAAGCAAAATACACATTTGATTTCTTAATCTTCTTATTAGGAATATCAGCGTATTCACACGCTATCTTAAGATTTCCATCTTTAGAGTTATATTCATAGATATCAATAGTATTAGGTTTTTGTGTTTTAGCTCGATAGAATCCGAATTCACTAAAGTATATATTATATTTATTAATTGTATTACCTAGCATAATAATTGTTACATCATCTCTATTTCTAATGATAGTTGATAGAACTGACATATATCTATTGAATTCATTAACCATTGGAAGTCCTTCAGATATGAACTCTTCAAACATAATATATTTAATATCTGGATAACCAGTAGATTTAATACGTTCGGATTCAGCTAGTGAGAAAACATATCCTATAGGCGTATCTAGTTTAGATTCTATATTTCCTTCACTATCATAGTGAACGAGATAGAATTGGCGTTTATCGTACTTTACGGCGTTATATTCATGATGAGTAATCTTTTCTATATTATTAACTCCATTCTCATCACATTGGAGTGATTTAAAGACTTGTTGCATATTCGTTGAACGAATATCTTCACTCCATCTACGGAGATATCCAAACGCTTTAATAAATCCTTTTTTATAATTATCATAGAATTCTTCTAGAAGGAACTTTAGTGTAGAAAAGGATTTACCATTAGAACGCATACCATAGACTACAATATATTTACAAT
Organism: bacterium; assembly: GCA_963588075.1. Lineage (GTDB taxonomy): Bacteria > Bacillota_I > Bacilli_A > RF39 > UBA660 > Coprovivens. Next base: position 1,446 of record CAVAGO010000090.1, read on the forward strand.
CAGTATGCGTTTTAATGGTGTTGGATATATCATAATAACCTTTATTAATCATTAGTGGAAGTCTTGTAGGATATAATCGATTAGAGAATCAAGTTCCTTCTTAATATCTTCTCTTACATCGAATAAATTACACTGTTCAATTAGATCCAATAAATGTTCATACATTCGTTGAGTAGTAATATCGAATTCGGTTCTTCTTCTTACTTTATCTTTTTTCGTTTTCTTTTTCATTATCTATATACCTCCTTAATATCGAATAAATAATGTTTGAATTTATCACTTAATGATAATGTGAATTCAGTAGGTTCTAAATGAACTCCTGAATATTCTTTATAATGAGATTTATTACCTAAATAGTCTACTATCTCTCCTTCCATCACTTCATCGAGATATGTATGAGTGTTTTTACCTGTATAATCAGAAGGAATAAATAGTTCATCAGTAAATAAGTCCATGATATCCATATTTTTCTCTTTAGCTAGTTCTTCCATATATGGTATAGCTAACTTTTTATTACATCCAGCAACAGTGAATGAATAATGTCCATCATCATATTGAACCATATATCTTTTACTACCTAGAAATCTAGCCCTTTTGTAATGACCATCATAATCCCATACACCAATTAATTTAACATCACCTTTAATAGTTTTAGGTTCAATTAGTAAAGGATCCATTTTATAATGATTCAACATAGTTAATAATTTATCTTTAACTAATTTATTATAGTTCTCAAAATATTCCTTATGCTTTTCATAGTTCAAGAATTTGACTGAATCAGTATCAGCGTATAAATAATCCTGTCCTAGTTCTTTTATTCCACTGAATAGGTTTCTTTTCGCGTATGAAGTAACATAAATACCCCACGCGTAGAATAAAGTTCTATTTGGATTTGTGTTGTATTTATCAAGTAATGTTTTAATATCTGGATTTTCACTACTCCATAAATCATCTTTATAATGAATAATCTCTCTACAGATATCAGTAACAGTCATACCATACATGGAGTTTAAATTCTCTTTAGCGTGTTGATATTCGATTTCTTTACCTTCAACACCTTTTAATGTGGTTTTATCTTGATATAGATTTAATACTGATTCGATAATAGGTTTAGGAAGATATCCCTTCCTGTAATATCTAAAGTTATTTACAGCCATTTTATCCCATTTATAGAATTGACTAAAGGATTTGAAATCAATTTCAGTTAAAGTCAACGTGATGGAACTAGCTTTAACAACTTTACCATTATCTTCTACAACGTTTAATGTATCTCTACATTTACTCACTGGAATAATATGTTCATATAGAAACGTTGATTCAATGTTGGTGAATCTAACATCAAAGATACAACAATATTTCTCTATGTAGGAATTAAATTCTTCTTTAGAATGTATTTGAACTTTAGTGGATGAACCTATCGGATAACGTTCCGATAACATGCAATATGGATATGAAGAAGTAAAGTCCATAGAAGTTACATCTTCCAATGTCTGATCAACACATAAAGCGTTCGCGTGTGAGTGACCTCCAATAAAGGCTCTTTTGAGTTGTAAATATTCTTCTATGGAATTAATCTTCATTGAGTTCATTAAATGCCTATATTTAGTGAAATTACCCTTTTTAAGACATAATTTTCTACAATATCTTCTAACATATCCTGTTTTAGTTAAAGGAATGTGTAGGATATTTTTTTCCGTTTCAATACATTGTTGGATATAGCTCATAACAACTAGAGCGTCATTATAGATATAGTTCCATTCTTTAGGAGTTAAAGGTGTTGATGAATGTCTATATAATGAATAATCTAAATCTCCGACCATCTTTTGACATGGATATTTAGTACATTGTTCAGCTAGTTTATTTAATGAATATCCTGATAGAATATAACTACATCTGAACTCTATACCAAAATCCGACATCGCGTATACTACTTCACGTTCACTAATCGCGAAAACATTTTCCCACTTGAATAGTTTTCTAAAGAACTGGAATTCAAATGATAGATTATGAACGTATACTACAAGTCGATTAGTAGAAGATAAATTATATCTCTCTTGCAACTTCTTACAGATATTTAAGAATTCATTCCAAGTTCGACCGACTATGATTTTCCCATTTAAACCAAACACCCACGCGTACATAATAGACTTTTTATGATCATCTTCTTTAAAGGAAGTTGATTCAATATCGAATGAGGAAGAAACATTTAGATAATAAATCTTCTTCTTATGTTTGATTTTACCTTTAAATTTAAAATCTTCCATAAGCTCATCAATCGACTCTTTAGGATTTGGATCCAACTGAAATTCGATTTTCTTCTTTTTCTTTCTTCCCATAGTAAACTCCTATAATTAGAGATTACAGGACATGAAATTCTTCTTCACCGTTATAGTAAGTTTGAACTTCTTGAGAATATAATCTCTCAATTTCTTCATTCATTTTATTTAATATGTCATCATTCTTTTGATATTGTGTTTTATCAAACATTGTTTCATATAAGATAGATTGGATTCTTTCACTACCTAAATCATTGATAGTGCCTCCAAAATTATCTAATAATTTATCATACAATTTCCAGAATCTTTTCTCTTGAGATATCTTTTTTCTAGTATAATAATCATCACTTTTACTTCTTTTTCTACCTCTAGTGTCTTTATGTTCTTCAGGATTAAATCCTAAACGTTCATAAAGTTCTTTTTTAACTTTATTGAATCCTGTTACAGTAGAAGTTTTAGCGTTTGTAAATCTTTTAGCACTCGCGTATAAATGTTTTAATTTATTAGGATTCGCATTTTTAATATCTTTAAAGATAGTCCTAGAAGATAATTTATTATCATAGTTCTTTAAAGCTGGAGAATATTTTGCGAGTTCGTGTTTTTTGAGCGTTTTAGCACGATTTCGAGCAATAGTGACTAATTCTTTAGTAACTTCTCTTAATTGCTCTATATTCTCTTTTTCCGATAGTGTTATAAAATCGTTATAAGTAAGATTCAGTACATCATATTTCATAATTTACCTCCTTAAATAAAAATAAGGTAGATAGGATAATTTCCCACCTACCTTTTATAAAATTAGAATGTTGTTTCTTCAGTTTGAGTTTCTTCTTCAACTACTCCATTATCATCACATGGAGTTTCTTCGTATTCAGCTTCTTGAACTACTGGATGATCTTCAGCAAAACCGAATGAAGATTGATCAGCAACTAAAGCCTCAAATCCAACGATATCAGATTTAATCCATACTTTAGTATATTTGATATTACCTTCTTTATCAAGATATGGACCGAACCAAGATTTCTTATCTACACCTTTAGCTCTTACATAAAGAACTCCAGTAGATAATTTAGATTGAGATTTTACACTACATAATTCTTCAACGTTGTCGAAAGCTGAATCAAGAAATGACATTTGAGTCCATTTAGAACGAGGACCAACGTTGACTAATAAATCCTTAAAGTTACCTTCACCAACATATTTACCATCTTTTACAATATCAGTTAATACAACATCTTCTTTAAATGTATAGAAGGATTTGTAGTTAGCTTGAACTTCAACCTTCAACCATTTCTTACCATCTCTTGTTTGCATAGGAGTACATTTGATTGGTAAAGCAAGTACTCTATCTCCTGTGTTTTGATTGTAGAAATCAACTGGGTGTTCTACATATTTTGTGACTGTGTTTGACATTTTACTACCTCCTTAATATCTTTTACGTGTTTCACAAATATTTATTATAATCTCAAGACATTTAATATAATCTTCAATGTATTGAGTCATAATCTTTTTAGTATCTGAATCTGGACTTAATTGTATCATAGTTAAGTCTCGATTCAAATTAGTTTGGAACTTATTAAGCTCATGCTTAAGTTCATTCATTTTACTAGTTTTCTTTTCTTTAGAATCCATTTTATAAACCTCCTTTAATACCTAAATAACATAACGCTATTACGATTCCTCCTATAAGGAATACGAATAGATATAAAATAAATATCACTAATGATTCAATTTTATCAATCATAACTAATCCTCCAAATGGTTCATTTTGATTATGTGCCATTCAACAATTTCAAGAAGATGATTGACTTCATCTTTTGTTTTTTCGTATTCATTCGCGAGATTAACCATACCACTTTTTAAAGCTTTATTGTATTTATCACTATATTCTAATTTCATAATATTGAGATACATTGCAATTCTTAAATATTCTTTTTCTGTAATCATAATATTTCTCCTTATTTACAATATTCAACTAATTCATCTAAAGATTCAATTTCATCTTCATCAAATGATGAGATTGTATTGATAATATCTTTACCAGTTCTATTGATATGTAGATAACTAAGTTTTGGATCTTCAGTTCTCCATTCAATTCTTACTTCATCATCTTCATGAATATGAAGAACTGTATCACTAATTGGATGAACTCTAGTTTCAATAAAGATTCTAGCCTCATCTTCATCACATCTACAATATAATTTATCAACGTGAGTTAAAGTAACGATTGCATTACCTTCTTCATCAGCTACACATACTGTTTGTAAATGAGAGCAAATATAAAATTTTTTTGTCATAACGTAAACTCCTTCTTGTCTTTTGACAATTATATATTAAACCATTATTTTAAAGATTTCAAGAGTTTTTTAAAACTTTTTAAATTATTGTAAAATAAAAGGAAGGAGCCTTCCTTTTTTTCTCCCTCCTTATTTTATATAATATATTATTTATATACACCTGATTCGAGTAAAGATTTAATCTCTGTTAATTCACTTGATGTTGCTGTATCAAATCCATTGAGTTGGACATCTGAACATATAAAGAATGAATCATCACTTAAACCTTTTATGTACGCCATCTCGTTATATGGATATCCGAATTGGTGTGCGAAGTCTTTAGTTCTATTAGTTCTACCAGGATAAGAAATTTTGATTCTAACTTTTTGAGGTAAAACATTTCCTCCAATAACTGAACTGACTTGTCCAGAAGTCTTTAGATAATTAGTCATTTGATTAGTACCAAAATTGACTAAAGATTTTCCTAAAGACATTACACCTCCAACAACAGCCAACGGATTAGCAGACATAATTCCAATACCTGTTGTAATAGCACTTACTCCTAAAGACATAGCTTGAGAAATTGTATTTGCTTGAACTTCATTTTGATTAGAAGAAGTAATAGATAATTTTCTTCCTAACTGACATTGTGAAGTATATAGTAATCTATTTAATTCATAATCAATGACTGATACAATACTTTCACCTGTAGAATAATTAACATCATAAGTTACAATAATTCTTTTATTTAATATATCTTGAGCGTTGAATTGAGTCCATCCTACATAAGGAATAAATAATTGAACTTCAGTATCTGGATATAAATCTTGAGATACATTTGAATTATTATAGATAAAATCAGCAACTATAAAATTTTTAGGACTAATTGAATAAGCCTCAATATTAGAATCAACATTAGATGTTAATATTCTTATTTTATCTTCAGCTAAACCTTTTACTTTTAATTCCATAGGATATTGGATTAGAGATATTACTCCACTAGCTAATTTAGAATTATCAGTTAAAGTCAATTCTTGACCTAATTTCAATACTCTATCATAACTAAATAAAATATATGAGTTCACACATGGACTAAAGAGATATTGTCCTGTGACTTTAGGTAAGATAGAAATAGAATCTTTCGAATCTAATATTCCTGAATCAGTCCTATCATTAATTACTGTGACAGTGTAATGATATTCTCCAATTAATGAAGATAAATCAAATTGAGTGTTAACTAATGATCCATCACTAGGAATGATTTCTTCTATATTCTTATAAGGATAAAATGTTGCTAAATCATCTTTATATAATTTAGAATTTGCTTTTTCATATCTTAATACATATAACATTCTATCATTTAATATAGATGAATATGAATGTAATACATCAACATGACATCTTAATCTCCATAGGTTGGTTCTAAAGATGGATATATCTTCTATAAAGTAATATCTATTGAATTCTTTAATATATAAATAATTGCAACTACATAAGTCTGATACAGCTTTAGTGTAAACAGCGTGATTGTATTTACCATCGACTTCATATACATATCCAACTCTCTTTTGATCATCCGATAATACATGAATCAAATCGTTTAAATCCACTAATAAGGATGGATTCAATAACGAGGTTTCTTCTTTCAATACAACATTGGAGAGAGTGCAAAATTTAAATGCACTCTCCATATCCTTATTTATTTTATTCTTATATCCATCATACTTATAAAGAATAATCTCCATAGATTATACCTCCATTTCAAACTTCTTCATTTCTTCTTGCATTTTCAAGTCAATTTGTTTTTGTATTTCTTCAAGTTCACTATCAGGAACTTCAATGTAATCTTCAAATGTATCAGGTGAATACATTAACTTACCATAGATTTGACTTTTATCTTTTTTAACTAATGTATAGTTTTCTCTTGCTTGTAATTTCTTCATATGTAACTCCTTATGCAATGTTCCAACCTTTATCAGTAGCAACTTTAATTTGTTCTTCACTTAATTTAGCCATATTAGTTGCACCCATAGTTAATGTAGGGTTGGTTGTAACACTATCAAGATTTGAAATGATTTCTACTAGGTCTTCAGTTTCAAAAGCAGTGGAATAACTAATATTAAAACTTACTCTCCAATGTAAGCATTCTATTCTTTTTAGTTTTCTATCTACATAAAAACAATGAGAACCACCTGTCGTTACATTAGACATATCTATTTTACCAATATGTTCAAGATTAGGACATTCTTTAAAACACCAAGTTATATTACCTTTCAGTTGAAAAGTTTTACCATCTTCAACTAATATTTCTTTAAGAGTGCAAAACTCAAACATTTGAACTGACATATTGGAATCTAAATAAACTAAATGATTAGGTAAATACAATGTGCCGTTTTCAAAATTAAAGTTTCTAAAAGCAAATGCTAAAGAAACGCCTTGTGGAAAATCGTTATTAAATTTTAATGTTTTATCACTACTATTAGAAATATATTTAGTACCTTCCATATATCTAATCATACTAGAATAGTAAGGAAGTAAATTATCTACTATTTTATTAGTTTCCCAATAAAAGTTTATTAACTCTTGACCTGCCCATCTACCAATACCAATATTTGCCATTAGTGTATCCCAATGACTATCTACACTTGATTTTAAGGTGTTTAAATCAGTAGTATTTG
>CAVAGO010000091.1:0-8669 GCA_963588075.1 bacterium
GTATAATTAAGACCATTTTACAATGGTCTTTTTTCGTTGAAAGTATTGAATTAATATGATAAAATTATTATGGTGATAATATATGAAGAATACACTTAAATCTATTTTGAAAGTCTTTTTAATTGTTTTTTTGATTTTATACTTAGGAGTAGAAGCAATTGTTACTTTGTGTTTACTTAATTTTAATGAAAATGGAGTTACTGAAATAGGGGATTCCTCTTGGGTAATTGCTAATGAAGACTTTTCAGAAGAATACGAAAAAGGAGATTTACTTATTGTAAATAAAGGTACTGGAGAAGAAGTTGTTATTGGTGATTATATCTTTTTTTATAATCCAACTGAAAATAACGTTATAAATTATGCGGAAGTTGCTAATATAATCGATACTAATGGTTACTATACTTATGTTGTAGGTAATGATTACAATGTTTACTATGATCATTATGTTGGAAAAGATGTTACATTATTAAAAAATGTTGGTTCAGTATTAGCAGTATTGGAATCACAATTTGGATTCTTGATGTTAATTATTTTACCTACTATGGTAGCTATTATATTTGAAATATATGCAATAATAATGGAAGTTATAGAATTAAAGAAAGAAGCGTAATTATGAATAAGAAAGTAAGTTTATTAATAATATTATCTTTCTTACTTATTCTAGTTTTAGGAGCAGCTTATACTTATAGTAAATATAGTACAGCAGTATCTGGAGCAGCTACTGCTGATGTTGCAAAATGGAATATTACTGTTAATGAATGTAATATTGTTAATCCAGATAAAAGTAATACTGATTGTTTTATGGAAACAGTAAATACAGAAGATAATACTGTTACTATAAATAGAAATTTTAAATTTGGTTCTGATGATTTTTCATATACAAACAATAATAATACAGATGTTGTAGACTATAAAATAGCACCTGGTTCAAGTGGAACATTCAAAATAACAATAGAACCAAATGATACACAAGTTTCAATAAAATATAAATTAAAAGTTAATTTAAAAAAAGCTAATAGTTCAATATCTATATACAGAAGTGATCCTAATAAAGAAAATAAAATTTTAATGGAAACTGATGGATATGAAGGAATACTACAATATAATGAATCAGGTTTTACATATGTTGATGAAGATGGTAAAACACAAAGTGCAGAAAAGATAGAATTTCTTATATCTGTAGACTGGGTGAATGATGAATCTAATAATGATATAGATACTGAGATAGGTACATCTAGTACTTCTCCAGTATTAGAAATACCAGTTAGTATTTTATTTGAACAATATTTAGGGTAGGGAGTTTTAAATGTATAAATTCTTAAATAAAATGTTTAATACTATTTTAAATTTATTAATTATTATAGTGGTACTTTGTTTAGGAATTGCTACTTATAATTTTATTCAAGTAAAAGTATTGAATAAAGGTTATGCAAATTATTTTGGTTATACATTTTTTCATACAATTAGTGGAAGTATGGAAGATAGTATAAATATAGATGATTATGTAATTGTTAAAATTACAAAAGATGTAACTTTAGATGATATTGTTTCATTTAAAGCTGATAATATGATAGTAACTCATAGAATTATTGAGATTGATGATGAAATAGTTGTTACGAAAGGTGATGCTAATAATGTAGCGGATAATCCTATTAAAAAAGAACAAATAATAGGAAAAGTAGTACATGTTGGTAGAAACTATGGGAAGGTATTAAAAGTAATATCTGAACCAGTTGTATTCATTTCATTCTTTGTAACTATAATATTATTTAATCTCGTTTTCTCTGATGAAAAAGAAGGAAAGGAGCGTAAATGATGAAAAGATTTGTCGACAAGAAGAAAGTTAACTTTTTAACTGTGTTTTTGTTATTAGATTTGTTTGCTGTTCTTTCAATAATCAAAACATCTAATGCTACTTATACTTCAGAAGCAATTGGTACTTCAGAAATGGAAGTTGCTCTTTATGCTTTTAGATATGAAGGAGTAACAGAACTTGATGGAGTTGATGGAGGTACTGTCTTAGATAGTGTTGATATCAATTTAGGAGATATAAGTCCTGGCGAGAAAAAATATTATAAATTTAATGTATATAATTATTTAATAAATGAAGATGATAATACAGAAAAGATTTCTGAAACAAGTATTTCTTATAAGTTAAAGATAATTACTACAACTAATTTACCATTAACTTATAGTTTATATTTAAATCAAAGTCCTTTTAGCAGTAGTTCATCTAATATTATAGGGAGTACTGATAATAGTAATAATAGTGATGTTATTACAGATGGATTTGGAACTTATTATAAAGTTTTCCCAGTTGCTGAAAAATGTTTTAAATTAAAAACTGATGAATTGAAATATGATAAATATACATTGGTTGTGGAATTTCCAAAAGATTATTCTGATGTATTATATCAAGATTTAGTTGAATCTATTAAAATTCAAATAGAATCAAAACAAGTATTACCTGGTGATACTGTTCTTGAAAATGATGTTTGTAGATAAATGTAGGTGGTAATATGAGTAAAAAGAAGGATGTGAAAATAGTTAAAAAAAGTGTATTTTTTAATTTTTTTCAAGTACATAAAAAACTTGCTACCTTCTTAATTATTGGTGTTGGTTTCTTAGGCTTTTTCTTAGCTATGAATTATGGTAGATATGTAAAAGATATAATTGAAGTTTATTATTTAAGAAGTCAAAACTTTTATTTTAATAGTGATAAATTAACTATTCATGGAAAGACATATGAAATTAATCCTTGGGGTGGAACTATCGATTATGGTATTAACGTTAATATGAATAGTTTATTAAATAGTATAAAAGGAACAAGTGTTCCGATAACTTATGATGTTACTTGTGAAGGTGATGATAAAGTAGATTGTTATTTTGATACTTTAGGAACAAGAGACCTTCATAATACAATTGATGTTGAAGATCATGCAGATAGCTTTGTAGTTACTGTAACTCCACGTAATGGAGTGTCATTTACTAATGGCGAAAGAGTTAGTGTTACTGTTGTTGCAACATCTACTTCACCATATAAAGAAACACTTAGCGCAACATTTGAATTAGTTATTGGTGACTATGGTTTGAATTTTGAAATAGAAGATGTGGCAGGAAGCGTTTATTTTGATGCATTAGTTACTAATACTTTGGATACAACTAGTGCGATGATTACTTTAACTATTCCTGATGATTATATAGATTCAATTTATTTTGATATGACAAATCCAATTATGCAACAAGATAGTTTTACTTCATCAACTTCAACAGTTAATGGTGATGAATATATTACAAAAGTTACATTCTTACTAGAACCTAAATCAAGTTTATTAGTTAAATATTATAAAAATGATTCAACTAAAAATTATTCTTATGTTTTAGGAGATACTTCTAAAACACCAGTAATTGATTTTGATGTACAGAAAATAGAATAAGAAGGGAGTTATAAATATGCCTAATATAATGGATGAATATGTTAAGTTTATGGAAAAAAGTTTACTTAATTACTATAAAATGATATATGATAAAAAATTTAATAAAGCGATAGCAACAAGATTTATTGATACCTATGTATATGTTAGATATGGTAATTATGTTGATGAAGAAAGTAAAAAACTTAATATAGTAAAGAAAATATCAAGAGCTTTAGACTTAACAGCTAGAGATTTAAAAGCAGAAAATGATAATGATTTAACTACTCTTATTGATTCTTATAAAACTATTGCAATGCATTTTTATAATATAGACCAACTATATTTATTAGAAGCGCAAAAAAAGACAGTTAATGATATTTCAATAGAAAAAAATAGATTCTTAGGTATAGAAGATACTAAATTTATTAATGAATTTAGTAATATACTTAGAGATGATATAAAAAAGAAAAAAGATTATTTGGATGCTTTTGAAAGTAATACATTTAATCTAGATATAAAGAAATATAATAAAAATGATTATGGATTGATACTAGCTAATAGTATTGTATTTCCTGATTTGTATAGTGAAGTAGCTGTTAAGAGAGCTGCTGAAAAAGATAGTATTAGTGAAGATATGACGGCGATTGGTTTTTTACAAGCTTCTACTATTATAATTAATGATTTAATTAGTTGTGATTTTGATAAAAATTATTATATCGATTTACCTGGTAGTTTCTTTGATAAGAAAACAAAAGTTGCTAGATTGTTTAATATTATTGATAATACATTTATTCAAGATAGATTGAGAATTGTTATTGATTATGCTTGTTTTGAAAGATATAAATCGTATGTAATGGATTTTATGAGACAAGGTTTTGTCTTTGCAATCTATTTAGATGAGAAGTTTGATTATAGTAGTGAAAATATCAAATTTTTAGAATTATTTGATCGAATTTTTATCGAAAAGAGTAAATACTACTACAAGGATATGAAAAATAATGGTAAAATAAGAGATAGAATAATAACAATAGATGAGGTGAAGTAATGGAAACATATATTAGATTTTTATATGAATTTCTTGATCAATTATTTGGTGGGGTTGTACAAGCCGTAAAAGATTTCTTTTTAGGTATTTTGCAAATGTTTGATATTAGAGCTTACTCAGCTTTAATTAAGCATTATAGTGCTGATTTTACAGGTGGAGAATGGTTTATGGTAATTATTGCTATTCTAGTTACTATGGTATTATTAGCAGCATTAATTATGTGTGTATTCTTCTTAATTAGAAAATATGTTAGATTTAGAAAGTCTTTAGTTGAACAAGAATCTTTATTAGAAGAATTAGCTGATTTACATAAACAAGTTCGTACTTTAATGAAGGAAAAAGACGAATTATATGCTATGAAAGTTTCTCAACTTGGACTTAGTCCAGATGAAGAACCTATGGCTGAAATGGCAGCTGATAGTGATGAGCCAATTGATGATGGTCATCAAGGAGATACAAGATTTCCAAAATTATGTGCTATCGATGCTGAATTTAAAGATTATAAAATCGTGGATTATGGTAATTCATTTAGCTTATCTGAATTATGTGAAAACTTTAGAAATTTCTGTGCTTCAGAATTAAAATTATATTATCATATCGATTTAATTAGATTATTCGTAGCAGCTTTATCAAGTACAAAACTTGTAATTTTACAAGGTATTTCTGGTACTGGTAAAACTTCTTTAGCTTATGCTTGGGGAAAATTTATGAAACACGATTCATGTGTTGCTTCAGTTCAACCATCATGGAGAGATAGAACTGAGTTATTTGGTTATTTCAACGAATTTACAAAGAAATTTAATGAAACAGACTTATTAGCAGAAATTTATATGGCGTCATATACAGATGATGTTTATACAGTAATCTTGGACGAAATGAACATTTCACGTGTTGAATATTACTTTGCAGAAATGCTATCTATTCTAGAAATGCCTAGTCAAGATGAATGGATTGTAGAGTTAACTCCTAGTGCTTGGAGTTCAGATCCAAAGAAATTAAAATCTGGTAAATTACAAATTTCACCAAACGTTTGGTACATTGGTACAATCAACAACGATGACTCAACATTCATGGTTACAGATAAAGTGTACGACCGTGCTATGCCAATAGATATCAATGATAAAGGTACTCCTTTTGAACCAATTCCTACTCAAGCAATGGATATAAATTATTCTTACTTAGAGAGCTTATACAAATCAGCAATGAATGATAATCAAATTAGCGATGAAACATTAGATAAAATTGAAAAAATGGATGATTATGTTATTCAACATTTCAGAATTGCGTTTGGTAACCGTATCGTTGCTCATATGAAAAAATTCGTTCCTGTATATGTAGGATGTGGAGGAAACGAAATTGATGGAGTTGACTACTTCATTGCTAAAAAAATCTTACGTAAATTTGAACAATTAAATATATCTTTCATTAGAGATGAAATCGATGGTTTCATTAAATTCCTAGATACTACATTTGGTAAAGGTAAAATGAAAGAATGTATTGACTTCTTAATGAGACTTAAGAAATTAACATAGTAAAATAAATAGAAAGAGGTTGGGATTATGAGTGAATTGACTATTACATCTCTTTATGAAAGAGCAGATGAAAAACGTGTTAGTTCTTTTGCTAAAAAAGCCAAATCTGATATGGTAGTTGATTTACATTATGATAAAGTAGATGCCAATTTTGAATGGGTAGATTTATTTGAAAATACAATGAGATATTTGGATAATATTTTAAGAAATCCTAATCGCTTTATCATAAATGAAGATGAAATAGTAAAAGTAGAATTAGCTAAGCGTGTTACTGTAGATAGTATAAAACACTTAGCTAAGCATACTAACTTAATACAAGATATTAATGAAAAAGAGGAGATTACTCCTTCTAAAATATTAAATATAAATAAAGAAGAAACTTTTGATACTTATGAGAATAGATTTATTTATACATTAATTCAAAATATGGAGTCTTTTATAAGTATTAAAAAGAAAAGTTTATTGAATGGTTCTTATTTAAAAGATGATAAATCGATTGAATATAAAGCAGCTTCAATGGTTGGACAAGAACATATAACAATGGAACTTAATATAAAAACTAGTTTACATACTAAAAAAGAAGATGGTAGTAAAAATGGTGAATCTTTAGCGGAAAGAATCGATAAAATAGAACAACAAATTTTAGACTTTAAATGTAGTGAGGTTTATCGTTCTTTACAAAGAGCACATGCTCCTGTTGTTAGACCACCAATTAAGAAAACAAATGTTATATTAAAAAATACTAATTTCCAATATGCTTTAATACTATGGAACTATATTCAAGAACATTTTGGTGATGATACTAAGAGAGATAAAAAAGATAAGAATTATGAAGATGAAAGTGAATTAAGAGGATTCTTTGATGATACTTTCTTACTTAATTACTTAGCTCTTTGTACATTAAATAAAGATGAGTATTCGACTAAGAATGCAAAAGAAAAAGTTATTAAACAAGTTATTCAAAAGATTATAGATTTAAATGCTAGTTTAACAGAAGATGAACTTAAAGATATGATAGGTGAACAATTTACGATGGTTAAATATCGTAATAATGCTACTATTGATGGTATTAGCAAAGTATATCGAAAACATATTGATAAATACTTCAATAAAATTAGTAATATTAAATTGAATTAGGTATGTATGAAGAAAATATTTAATAATAAAATAATTAATTGTGTTTTTTCTATTATTGAATGGATAATATGTATAACACTAGTAGTACTTATTATATTAACTGGTTTTCAAAGATTTTCTAATCAAGGAAATTTCTTTGGATATAGAATATATACGGTTGCTTCTGGTAGTATGATTCCAACTTATAATATTGGTGATACTTTGTTAATAAAAGAAACTGATGCTACAGAAATAAATGTTGGTGATGCTGTTACCTATTTAGGATCAAGAGCTGGAGTAGATGGAATGATAATTACTCACCAGGTAGTTGGTGTAGAGAAAGATGAAAATGGAAAATTATCTTTTCATACTAAAGGTATAGCTAATAATATAGAGGATCCAATAGTTTCTGAAGAACAAGTACTTGGGAAAGTTGTTCATAAATTTTTCTTTCTAAGTATCTTGGGAAAAGTTACTACTAATATGACTTATTTATTAGTGTTTATTACTATTCCAATGGCTATTTTAATAGCAATAGAAATTATAAAAATAGTTTATAAAAAGGATGAAGATGAAGAAATTCCTTTAAAGAAAGATGAAACTAAAGAAGAAAGTTCATCAGATGAAGAAAATGATGAAGTTGTAACTTCTATTGAAGATGATAATGATAATCAAGAAGTAGAAGTTTCTTTGGAAGAAGAAACTGAAGAAGATAATACTGAGATAGAAGAAGAGAATAAATAGAAACTAAATATGAAAGGAAGTGTTCGTTATGGATGAAGAAAAAATTATTCAAGAAGACGAATTGGAATTGAATGATTCAAAAAAAAGTAAAAGTATTCTTTTAACTGTTTTGAAACGTCATAAGTTGGGTTTACTGATTATTTTGTTTCTAATAATGGTTTCTAGTACTTTCGCTTGGTTTATATATAACAAAACTGTTGATATGACGCTTCATGCGCATGTTAAAGCTTGGAATATAGAACTTGGGGAAGAAAATGAAACTGAAGATGGATATGAAATTGCTATAGCAGCTTTATATCCTGGAATGACTTCTATTGATACTGTTACAAATGGTGGTGGTATTCCAATTGTAAATAATGGTGAATTGGCTGCTGCTATTTCAATTAATATTAGTTCAATTACTTTATTTGGAGTTGAACAAGTTGAAGGTACTGATTATACCTTAGAGGTTTCACAAGATGGTAAAACATTTACAGTTTCTGGGTATCCTTTTGTATTAACATTTGTACTTGATGCTTCACAAATTACTAGTGGTGGTAAGTCAGCATTAAATTACTCATTAGTATGGGATTATGATAATACTGATGCTAGTTGTACTCAAGATGATGATGGTAATGAAATAGATTACAATAAATGTGATGTTGAAGATACTGAAATGGGTGAAGCTTCTTATGAATATTCTAAAAATAATCCTGGGGCATCATCATTAGTAATAAAAATGAAAATGGATGTTACACAAGTTAATTAAAAAAAGCACTTTATGATGTGAACCCCAATTAGGAGACATCATAAAAAAAGCAGTATATTAAAAAGAGA
>CAVAGO010000092.1:0-8660 GCA_963588075.1 bacterium
GGCATACTTAGTATGTAAATCATCATAATCAATAACTTTTAAATCACTTTTTAAATCAACACTAAATATCTTAGTACCATAATTCTTAATTAAACTACTACGATAACTTTCATACTTACTTTTATTAGCAAGTTTCTCTTTTATCTTACTCATTAAAGACTCATAAACTAAATTACATTCTTCTAAAGATACATTCATCTCTTTGGCAGTCATCGTTCTACTTAAATTATATTTACCAAAATACATTAAATATAATAATTTCTTTTCTTTTAAAGTCAAAGAATCTTTAACATACATATATTTAATAATCTTATTAGGATCTACCGGCTCAGTACTAAGTAAATTAGCCATTCTTCCTTCTCGTTCATTAATTTTATTAGTAATAGCAAGCATTCTTCTTTCATTAGTCATTAACGGTTTAACTTTTCTTAATACTTTAGCTTCTACCTGTCTTACTCTTTCTCTTGTAATACCAAGCATTTCCCCTATTTCTTCTAAAGTCTTCTGTGGATTATCAAGAATTCTATAATACAAAACAAAATACTCACTATCATTTAAGAATTCTTTCATTACTAAGAATAAATTTCTGCTAGCTAATTTCTCATCTACATCAGCATAAGAATCATTAGGACTTGATAAAAAAGCACCCAACTCTGTATCTTCATCATCACCAGTTGTTTGATTCATACTAAAAGTATTTAAACTAGCTGAATGTTTAATATTATCTAAAACATCTTGAGTAACATCTAATAACTTACATAATTCTTTATCACTAAATTGTTTACCCTTATTTTGTTCTAATAATTTATAGTACTTAGCTAATCTCTCATGAATATGTACCGGCTTTCTTATTTCTGACTCTTTATCAGCAATACTTCTTGAAATAGCTTGTTTAATCCACCACATCGCATAAGTCGAAAAAGCCCCAACTTCCGGATCATAATCTTCTATTGCACGCATTAAACCTACATTACCTTCTTGAATAACATCAAGTATCTGCAAATGCGTAATTCTACTACGATACTTATAAGCTACATTTACTACTAAGCGTAAATTCCCATTAATCATTTTCTCTTTAGCTTTAATATCTCCACTTTTATAAGCTCTTGAAAGTTCTTTATTTTCTTCTATTGAAAGAGGAGCATAACTAAATACTTCACGCATATACATCGTAAAGGCATCTCCAACAAAGGACTCAGCAAGTTCTTCATCAGAAAGTAACTCTAATTCTAACTCCTCTTCCATAAAATCACCTGATGCTTATTATAACAAAGAAAAAAGTATAAAACACTCATTTTATACTTATTTTAACACTTTATTTAATCCTTCAAACTCTCTTACAAAAGTCTCATCCTGTTCTTCACTAATTACACCTAATCTATCACATAAATCTTTAGTAATCATTTCCTTTTGTAATACTTTTCTTACCATTTCTAACACTTTCTTAGGATTATCTTTATACATATTATATAACACTAAAGCTACATAAAAACTATTTAAATAACTTCCACCTAAAGTACAAGCAAACTCTTCTAAAGACTTCCTATAACCTATTCCTTTAAACTCTCTACCGAAATTCTTATGTTGTCTTTCAGATTCTAAAGCAAACTCCCTATAATAATCATATTGTCTTCCTAAAACATCAATTCTCATCTTTAATAATTCAGGAGCAAACTCAATACCTTTATCAAAACAAATAAATTCTAAAAACATCGGTAATGCTTCAGTATATAAAGATGACTTTAATTCATCATAATTAGTATCTTTCATTAAATGAATAAATTCATGTCCTAAGACAATCCCATCTATTTCCAATGGTTTAACAAGAATATTAAGTTTTGCCGTAATACTATCCTTAATTGGTCTTCCAAACTGATCATGTTTAAAAGAAAACTCTCCACCCATATTGCATCTTTGAATTTCTTCTGATTCATTTATCGGAGTCTTATCTATTGTTTCTCTTAACCTTGGTTCTAACTCACTACCAAGTAATAAAACACTTTTAAAACCTCTATCCATAAGTTGATCTCTTGAAATACCAACACCTAAATAATATTCTTCAATATTAACATTACGTAAACAACTACCAACTACTTCAACAACCCTAGCTTCTTTTGGTGATATATAATCATTACCAAGATTATCAGCACTATCTCTAAAATCTTCTAAATAACGTTCACCAGCCATAAAAATCCCCCTAATTTTTATAAAACTTTCTTTAATTCTACATATTCTTTTTCAAATGTTTCATATCTATTAGATATCTTTAAAGAATCTCCAAACATAGTTAATGTATCACTTCTATGTTCAATAACATCTCTAACCAATTCTAATACTTTCTTAGAATTAATTTTATATTGATTATAAAGTAAAACAGCTACATAAAAACTATAAATATAACTTGCCATCTTTGTACACATAAAATCTTCTAAATGTTTACCATTACTTCCATCATAAGGTAAATAATAAAGTCCATTTTCAGCAATATTATTCCAACATTTATAAGCTTCATAATGCATTCTTATCATATTATTTCTTCTTTTAAATATTTCTAAAGCAAATGGTTTACCTTCATCTAAACACAATAGCTCTAAAAATATAGGTATCGCCTCTACATAAATTTTACTTCTATGTTCTTTTAAACTACTATCTTTCAAAAAATGAACCATCTCATGTGATAAAACCATTGCATCAATCTCATGATAAGTAGTTGGTAAATATATTCTTTCTACTCCATTCATAAAATGCTTAGCTAAATCAGACTTAGGAAAACGCATTGTACAACATATACCAAAAGAATCTAAACCATCAATAAAAGATATCTTATCCCTTGAACGACATAAAAAACTTGCTTTAGTATATTCTCCCAATAAACTAACATTATCTAAGCTTCGTTCCAGCAATTCATCATAACTTATAATATCACCATAACAAGTTTCTTCTTTTAATTCATAAGTAACTAAATTACCTACCAAAGAAACAACCGGTTTATTAAAAGAATATAAATAATGACATCTAAATTTATCAAACATTTCTTTTTGCATCTGCCACATTTTTACTTGTTCAATTTCTTGAGACTTTTCCATTATCAAAACCTCTTATACTATTTTAAAACTTTTCTTATAATATCTAACTCTCCTTCAAATACTTGAGTTTTTTCACTATATAAAATACCTAATTCCTCTAGCATCCCTCTAGTAGTCATTTCATGATTTAAAACTTTATTAACCAACTCTAATACTTTTTTAGGTTCACTTTTATATAAATTATAAAGTAATAAAGAATAATAAAAACTATTTAAATATTGCCCACTTCTTGTTGCAATAACTCTATACAAGTCTTTTAACTCTTTCTTCTTCATTTGATTAATTGCATTATCATAATGTTTTTTATCTGCTTTTAATGAAGCTAATCTAAATGACATTATTAATTTTTTCATTTCTTCATATTTATCACTCATTAATAATTCATAAAATATCGGTATAACATCACCTAATATCTGACCATCAATATATTCTTCATAATTAGTTTCTTTTAAAGCATGAATATGTTCATGTCCTATATGTAATGGTGCCATTATATCAGGTCTTTGCGGAACCTTGTAATGAGCAATAGTACCACTATTCTTATCAACTTCTAATGTCTTATCATCAACAGAATAAGAAATATGACAAGAATATCCATTACTAATTGGATGTATTGGTAAAAAAGGAACAGTACTAATAAAACTAGATACTTTAGTATATGGTTCCATACCTAATACTTTTAAATTTTCTAAACTACCAATTATCGCTGTATTATAATCAATAGTTCCAATAGAAACATCAGCTCCAGTATTAACAGTATTTAACATTCTTGAAACATAATTAATAATCTTTTTATCTCGATAATCAATATATTTAATTCCTAATATTTCAAATATTTGTTTTACTTGTTTAGTTTCTTCTTTCATCTGTGAATTCATAAATAAACGCCCCTTTTTTGTGAAATGTATTATAGCACAAACTCTCTAATTTACCAAAATCAACTAAGAAAAATAAAGCAACAAAAAAACATTTATCTTTCGATAAATGTTAATTTTTAATGTTACATAGTTAATTTATAGTTTGGTTCATCAGATACTATTTTATAAGTATCTTCAAAATCTCTTTGTGAAATACCATATACATCATTAAGATTAGTTATATTTAACCATCCACCAGCTGCTATGTTCATTTCGCTACCCCATTGTTCTAAAGTAACATCCATTACGATAGGTATAAATACTTGAGATCCACCTTTAGGCTTATATACACCAACTTTAGTTTCATCTACTTCGTATTTTCTAGCAAATGTTTTAGCATCAACGATCCAGTCATTTGTATGACCATATTCGTCTACTATTGCTTCACCATATTCATCTGCTTTTGTTAAAATCCATCCTGCTTCTTTTGTTTCAGCATCTAAAGTAACAGTAGCAACTTTTTCTATTATTCCATCTTGTGAATAAGAAATTACTTCATCACCAATATTTCCACGACGAGCAATAACTCTAGCAAATTTAACAGCTACAACAGGTTTTAATTCTCCAGACTCAATACCTTTCTTTGCATATTCTAGTGGGTTAATTTTCACAAATCTTTTTTCCATATTACATTCCTCCTCAAATTCATGAGGGAATGGAATATAAAAAAACCCTCATGAATATTTAAATATTCATGAAGGTCTCGCTAATATTTGAAGTATCTACTATCCCGCTTTAAGTGCTGACGGTTATGTATTAGGCTACTCCCCTTCAAGTGTTATTAATTATATGATAAAAACACTAAAAAGTCAAATTTTGCCCCAAAAAAAGAATAGTATCTCTACTATTCTTTAAAAGTAAACATAAAGTCTAAGATTTGAACATCATCGCCTCTTTCAGCTCCTAAACGTTCAAGTTCTTCTTCAACACCCATACCACGTAACTTTCTAGCGAATCTACGAGCTCCTTCATCTTCATAGAACTTAGTCATTTTAAATAGTTTTTCTATTTCTGCTCCTTGAATAATCCAAACACCCTTATCATCTCTAGTAATAGTATATGGTTTTTCATTATTAAATTTATAAATAATATGACTTTCATAATTAGTTTCATCATATATTGGTTCAGCTTCTACTTGATCAAGCATATCAGCTAATTTAATAACCATTTCATCAATTCCAGTTAATTCCATCGCAGAAACTTCAACAACTGGAATATCTGGATATTCTCTTTTAAATCTATGTAAGTTATCTAACGCTTCAGGTAAATCCATTTTATTAGCAATAACTAATTCTGGTTTACGTGCTAACTTAGTATCATAACTTTCCAATTCTTTTCTAATAATTTTATAATCTTCTAAAGGATCTCTACCTTCAAAAGAACCCATATCAAGTACATGTCCTATTACTTTAGTACGCATTGCATGTTTTAAGAACTTTTCTCCTAATCCAGCTCCTTCTGAAGCTCCTTCAATAAGCCCTGGTAAATCCGCCATAACAAAAGCTCTATCATCTTTTAATCTAACAACTCCTAAATTAGGATTTAATGTTGTAAAATGATATGCAGCTATCTTAGGACTAGCCCCACTAATTAAAGATAATATAGTACTCTTGCCTACTGAAGGCATTCCTACTAATCCAACATCAGCCAATACTTTAAGTTCACACTTAACAATTCTTTCTTCTCCTGGTTCCCCATATTCACTCATATTAGGAGCAGGATCTTCTTGTGTTGCAAACGCTTTATTACCACGTCCACCTCTACCACCATGACAAACTACAAAAGAATCCCCTTCATTAACTAAATCACAAATAACTAAACCAGTTTCTTCATCAATAAGTGTAGTTCCTTCTGGTACTTTAACAATAACATCTTCTGCTTTAGCACCATGTCTATTAGAACCTTTACCATTAACTCCTTTTTCACCTTTAATCATCTTTTTATATTTTAAATCAACTAAAGTCTTTAATCCTTTTTCTACTTCAAAGATAATATCAGCACCTTTACCTCCATTACCTCCATTAGGTCCTCCAAGTGGAATATACTTTTCTCTTCTAAAAGAAGTACATCCATCTCCACCTTTACCAGCTATAACTTTTATGATTACCTCATCTACAAACATAAAAGACAACCTCCTTTTTTAACTAATCGTATTATATCATAAATAAAAGACCTTAATAAAGGTCTTTCATTAACTAAGCTTCGTAAACACTAACTTTTTTCTTGTCTCTTCCTAGTCTTTCATATTTAACTACGCCAGAAACTTTAGCGAATAAAGTATGATCTTTACCCATTCCAACATTTTCACCTGGATAAATCTTAGTTCCTCTTTGACGGTATAAAATACTACCTGCAGAAACAGTTTGTCCATCAGCTGCTTTAGCACCTAATCTACGACCTCTTGAATCTCTACCGTTTTGAGTAGAACCTTGAGCTTTAACGTGAGCGAATAATTGGATATTTAAACTTAAAAAATTCATATATTAATCCTCATTTCTAATCTCAATATTTTTTGGATACTGCATTTTTAATTCTTCTAACATTCTAATTAAATTATTTAGTAGTTTTTGATTAATTTCAGTATCTTTTTCTACTCTGATTTTTAATAAACCAGAATTTTCTTCGTAATAAATTGAATCATCTAATGTAATAATGTTATTTACAGTAGTTATAGCCATACTACTTACAGCAGCACAAACTATATCTTTACCATGAACATCATAACCAGCATGACCTTTTATCACAAGTTCATTAATTATTCCGTTATTTTTTTTAACGTTAACTTTTATCATAACTATTTAACAATTTTCTTAACAGTTAATTTAGTATATGGTTGTCTATGACCTTGTGTATTACGATATTTTTTCTTAGGTCTGTATTTGAAAACAACTACCTTTTTTTGTTTTCCTTGTTTTTCTACAGAACAAACAACTTTTGCACCGTCAACTACTGGAGTTCCAGCAACACCGTCAACATATAATACTTCAGTAAATTCAACTTCAGTACCAACTTCGTTATCTAGTTTTTCAACATAGATAGTATCGCCTTCAGAAACATAATATTGTTTTCCACCAGTTACAAATATAGCTTTCATCTTCATACCTCCTTATATTTTTTTAAGACGCGCCCTTAAGGTGATCAATAAGATTCTTAGTACCTTTTTAGTGCGGTTTTGATGAGTAGCCCTTCAAAACATCTAGAATTATAACAAAAAGTCCTTATAAAGTCAATTAAAAAAGGCTAGTTACTTCCTAACTAGCTTTTTCCCTGTACTTATTTGTGCTTTATCACTATAACCTGACATTAATTGTTCAAGTTGCGCTATATTAAACATTTCTGAATTTATTCGATATCTTAATCTATTAAATAAGTACTGATTAGCAAAAACATAATCTTTAGCATATTGATGTGCTTGTCTAATCTCACCTTTTCTAAAATGCGCTGGTCTCATAATTCTTAATTTAATATAATCTGTATATTCTGTTGCTTTCTGCCATTCTACAGTACCATCTATATGAACATGATACATCGGTACATTTCCTCTATTATATACAATATGAGCAAAGTTATCGTTATTTTTAAATTCTGCTACCGTTCTCCAAGTCGGATCAATAACATATTTACCATAATCATCACCAACTAGGACAACAGCATGGTTTGTTTTAAATGGTAATATTCTATCTTTTATTGCACTAACTACACTACCATCTGTTCCAACAACAGCTAAATAAGTAGCAGGTATTCCTAAATATCGATAAATATCTATTAAATTACTAGCAATGTGTCTACATACTGCTCCACCACTAGTAACACGAGCTCCCATTAATGGCGAACACATATCTAAATCTGTTTTAAATTTATGATAATGGAATTGTCCTGGAGCCGATATAAAACCACTATATAACATTTCCATATATAACATAGCTATATCTAAAGAATCATCAATTCCCATATCTGCAATAAAATCTCCTACTTTAGATATATAACTTTCATAATACATTTTACATCTTTGATATTCTTCAGTTTGAGCAAGTAATTCCATTCTATATTGTCTACCAAACTTAACTGTATCATCATAAGCTTTAACAACTGAATTACCAAAATTAGCAACAGCAGCTCCCGTAATAAATGCCATTACTTTAGGATCTCCCATTCCGGCCATACTAGCTACAACAGAACCACCTAAACAAATAGTATCTAATTTTATCTTATTACCACGTAAAAAACTCTTAAATTGCTCATGACAAGCATTATTAACTATGTTATTTACATCAGTTATTCTTAAAGTAGCCATAATAGCCCCTCTTTCTAAGCAAAGTAATAATACTACTTCACCTTCGAAAAGTCAAAAACATCTATCTATATTTTAAAAGATAATCTCTCTCATTAATATACCTATTCCCCTCTTTATAATAGTAATATTTATCTATTCTCATCTCTTTAATATTACAAGAATCACTAACTATCCCATCGTAATAATTATTATATAGAATTCTCTCTAAATAAAACTTATTCTTAACATATTTAAACTCTCTTATACAATTAATTAAACTTAGTACTAAGAATAAATATATAACTATATCATTTAATTTAAATACCATATTATAAATAATAAAACATATTAAAGATATACTACTTATTACTATCATCATAATAT
>CAVAGO010000093.1:0-8570 GCA_963588075.1 bacterium
CTTATTTTAAAGGTTTAGATAAAGTTAAAAATGAAAATATCAGTAATTTTGATTTAGATAGAAAATTAACTGAATATGTTAATTTACTTGAACAAATTAAATTAGATTTTCCTGATTTAAGTAGTAATAAGGGATTTAAAGAGATATTATCTGATAATAAAAAAGCGAGTGAAAAATTACAAGCTGCTAAGTCTTATTACAATAAATATACAAGTGAATTAAATGATTTAATTAGAACTTTTCCTTCTAATATAGTTTCAAGATTACATAGAATTGATATTAAACCATTCTTTGATGGTAAAAATATGGAAGATGAAATTGTTGATGACTTTAAATTATAAAAACTTCTACGTTTTGTAGAAGCTTTTTTATTGGTTAAGATTCCAATCTATTTCTTGAAGATTTTTTGATTTTAGGAAGTTGTTAGTTTTAGAGAACGGTTTACTGCCAAAGAAACCACTGCGAGCTGAGAATGGCGATGGATGTGGAGATGTTATTATATAGTGGTTAGGGTTTGTGATGTATTTGGCTTTTTCTTTAGCAAAGTTACCCCATAGAATAAAAACTACTGGTTCTTCTTTTTGATTTAAAACTTTGATTATGTAGTCTGTTAATAATTCCCATCCCATATTGCGATGAGAAGCTGGCTTATCTTTCTCTACTGTTAGGACAGCATTAAGCATTAGAACTCCTTCTTTACCCCACTTTGTAAGATCGCCTTTAGTAGCAATAGGAATTCCTAAGTCATCATTAAGTTCTTTATAAATATTTTGTAGTGATGGTGGTAGTTTTATTCCTTCTTGAACAGAGAAAGATAAGCCGTGGGCTTCTCCTACTCCATGATATGGATCTTGACCTACTATTACTACTTTAGTATTAGAATATGGAGTTAGTTTTAAAGCATTAAATATATAGTCCTTTGGAGGAAAGATGGTTTTAGTATTATACTCGTTTTCTATTATTTTATAGAATTTTTTAAATCCTTCGCTTTCCCATATTATCTTTAATTTATTATCCCAATCATTACCTATCATAAATGTCACCTTCTGTTAATAAATTTATCATATTTTGAAAAACTTGTTAATAAGTTGGCGATGAATAAATTAAAAAAGATTAGTTTTTAACTAATCTTTGATATTATTTACTATTTTTGTGTTCTTTAATTAATTCTTTACCTTTTTTTATAGATATGTATACTAAGTCGCCAGCTAGTGCTATACCAGTTATACCTAGAGCTAATAGAGCTGGTTCTGCCATAATTGCATTACTTATTATAGAATATATAGTAAAAGCACTACGACCTAAAGCTTCATATATTTCCATACCTTCTATATCTTGTAATCTTAAAGCAAAGTATTCTGTTACAGGATGACTGATTATGTATGTTGATATTGCTATTACAGCATTTTTTATAATAGAAAATTTTAAAAATGATTTTGAACTTTGACGATCAACTTTTGTATTTGTTGTAGTTCTTATTTTTTCCTCATTAATACTAGTAATATTATATTTATTTTTTGTTTCAACCATAGTTATTCCCCTTTTTAATTAAACACAGAAGTTTTTGTACTTCCTACATATAATTGTAGCTCTTTATAGTAAATTTAGCAAATTTTGGTACTAAAAAATAGTAATCATTTTGATTACTATTTATGGTATGTTTCATTATTTAGAATTTTAAATGAACGATATATTTGTTCTAAAAGAATTCCTCTAAATAAACCATGCGGAAATGTCAATTTAGAGAAAGATAAACGATAGTTAGCTCTTTTTTTGATATTTTGATGTAAACCATTAGAACTTCCTATTATAAATGTTATAGTTCCGTGACTTAAGAAAGTATTATCTATCTTTTTAGCTAGAGATACTGAGTCTAAGTTTTCACCATCTATATCTAGAGCAATTACATAATCTTGGTTGTTAATATGTTTTAAGATATCAACAGATTCTTTTTCTAAATCGTTAGTATCGTTTAATTCTATTATTTCAATTTTATGGTATTTAGATATTCTTTTTTTATAATCTTCGATTAATTTATTTAAATAATCTTCTTTTATTTTACCTAGACAAATTATTTTTATCATATTTCAATCAGCTCACTTTTTTCTCTTTGTTTCGCACATTTTATATCAGTAAAATTAATTTCATATTCTTCAAATATCTCTTTTATAGTTGATAATGCTTTTTCCTCAGTGTTGTTTTTGTGTGATAAGTGGGTTAGTAGTATTTTCTTTGTATTGGGACCAATTATTTTAGCAAGGTAGATTGAGCTATCTTTGTTAGATAAGTGGCCATACGGACCCATAACACGATCTTTTAGCCATTTAGGATATGGACCATGGAGTAGCATTTCAATATCATGATTACTTTCAAATAAGTAAACGTTAAGATTTTCTATTTTTTTGAAGTATTTAGTATTAATAAAACCAGTATCGGTCATATAGACCATTGATTTACCATCACTTCTAATAATGAAACTACGAGAATCTGATGTATCATGAGATGTTTTAATAACTTCAACGATTGCGTCATCTAGGACTACGAAGTCATCATATAACATTATTTTGTCATAGTATTTTAAATCTTCTAATTCTGAAAACATTTTAGGACTTACACATATTGTAGGATTGTATTTTTTTATAAATGTTTTTAATGCTTTTATATGGTCATCATGTACGTGAGTTATAAAAACATAGTCGATATCTTCTAAGCAAACAGAAAGCTCAGAAAGCTTTTCTTTTATGTATTTAACAGTCATTCCTAAATCTAGTAGAATTTTATGTTTTCCTGTTTCTACATAAGTAACATTTCCCTCTGAGCCGCTTGCTAAATTACAGATTTTCATTTAACTCCATAATTTACGAGGATCGATTGAACGTCCACCATTATATGGAGGTCCCCCGTAGAATACTCCGAAGTGTAAGTGTGTTCCTGTTGCTACTCCGGTTTTACCCATAGCAGCTATTTTTTGTCTTCTAGTTACTGTTTGACCCTTTGTTACATATAATTTTGAACAATGGGCATAAACTGTATAATATCCATTGGAGTGTTTGATTACTACGTTTAGTCCGGCACTTGGTCCAACTATACCACCCCATTGAGCTTGAACTACTTCACCATCAAGTGATGCGTATATTGGTGAGCCATAACCGGTACCAGAAATATCCATTCCATCATGTAAAGTTCCCCAACGATATCCATAATGTGAAGTAATTACGTAAGGAGAGTTAGTTGGCCATGCCCAAGCATCACCAGTATCAACATATGATCCAACTTGACCATTACCTGTAAATCTAATCTTAGTACCTACGACAGTTATTTCATTTTGAACTGCTCTAATTACTTGTGGATTACCTACTTGGTAAGCTCCTGCCATTTGTTCACCATTAACAAATTGAACACGAGATGCTATACGGTTGATACCATTAACTCCTTGTTGTGTAACCTTTTTATAATCATTATATTTTGTACTATCTTTTTGAACTTCTTTTTCGTATTGTTGTTCTACATCTTCAACAACGTATTCTTCGTAAACCAATGATAATACGGGATCGATTAAGGCAACGTTAACTTTTTGACCAATCGCTAATAATGTATCTTCACTATCAATATTATCGTTAGCAATTAATAACTCACTGACGTTAAGTTGATTAGTATAGGCGATATTTTCAATTGTATCTCCTTGTTTTACAGTATATTCTTTTGAAGAAATGTTTTCACCGAACAATAAGTATTTAGTTAAATCATTAACATCAGTATATATTTTTTCATCAGCACTAATATATGATTCTTTAATAGAAATCTTTTCTTTGAAACTCATTGTTTCAATTATGTAACCTGTATCTACTATTTCTGGTTGTTCACCAGCTATGTATTGTTGATAACGTTCTTCCCCAACGAAAGTAATAATAACGTTGTATACTGCGTCTTCAAATATTTGATCATCTAGAACATATAAGTAAACTGGTTCAGCACCTTCTAAGTCACTTTTAATAGTTATAGTATAACCTTTAATAGTAAATTGTTTTTGATCTTTTATTTCATTATATACTTCTTCAACAGTTGTAATATTTTCATCATAAGTATTTTTTTGAATTATTTTAAATCCTTTAGGTGGATATACTTGATCTACTTTATATTCGTCTTTTATTTCGACTTGTTCTTTATTAATCAATGTATATAAATCTTCTTTTGAATCGATTAAACCAATTTTCTCACCATCAAGATAAACTTGATAGATTGAGATTGGTTCTTCTGTTTCTTCCATATTAATAAAACTAAATCCTAAGAGAACTATTGATAATATTGTTAATAAAGAACAAAATATAAATCCTTTTATTTTATTCATTTTCTAAACCATCCGTTTCTGTAGCTAAATAGTTAGCAAAGTGACTGAAGTTAAGTTCAAATAATAATGGGAACTTACCAGTCGAACCTTTACGATGTTTAGCTATTATAATATCTGCCGGTACGTTTTTAGATGTATCTAGTTGTTCTTTGGCTTTGTAGTAGTCGCTACGATTGATGAATAATACCATATCGGCATCTTGTTCAATTGAACCTGATTCACGTAAGTCTGCTAACATAGGTTGATTATTTTCTCTTTTTTCAGCACTACGTGATAATTGGGCTAAAGCTATTACAGGAACTTTTAATTCCATAGCCATTGTCTTTAAGGATCTTGATATATCTGAAACTTCTTGTTGACGAGATTCTGGTCTTTTACCACCACTTGTAACTAACTGTAAGTAGTCGATAATTACTAAACCTAGACCTTCTTCTTTATTGGCTAAGTTACGGCATTTAGCTTTTATTTCAGCCGCTGTTATACCTGCATCATCTACTATTTGGATATTAGTATCAGCTAGTTGACTATTAGCTTCGTTTATTCTTTTCCAATCTTCATGATTCATATTACCAGTTTGAATTTTGTAAGAATCTATTCTTCCTACTGCAGAACGCATTCTGTTTACTAATTGTTCTGCTGGCATTTCTAAGTTGAATATAGCGACAGCTTTTTTAGTATTTTGCGCAGCATATGTAGCGATATTTAATGCGAAAGCTGTTTTTCCCATACCTGGACGAGCGGCGACGATAATCATTTCACCAGCATGTAATCCAGCTGTAGCTTTATCTAAATCATAAAATCCTGTTGGAATACCTGTTATATCAGATTTATTTTGTGATAAGTGTTCAAGATTCTCTTGAGCTATTGCTATGGCATCTTTAATATGAATAAAATCACTTGTTTGACGTTCTTTTACTACATTAAGTATTTTCTTTTCAGCGTCATCTAAGATATGTGTTATATCTTCATCTTCTTCATATGCATTTGTTACGATGTCTGTTGCTGTATCTATAAGATTTCTTATTACTGCTTTATCTTTAACTATTTTAATATAATAGTCTAAATTAGCAGCGGTAGCTACAGAATCAATAACTTCACTGATATAATCAATTCCTCCAATTGCAGATAAGTCTTTTTTCTTATCCAATTCTTCTTTAACAGTAGTAATATCTACAGGAATCTTTTCATCATAACAACGTTTAATCGCTTCAAATAATTTACGATTAGCGTCACTATAAAACATATCAGAATAAAGATCTTCACATATTTTAGTAAGTGCATTCTTATTTAAAAAGGCACAACCAAGAACACTCATTTCTGCTTCAATATTTTGAGGCATCTTTCTTGTCGGCATTTACTTCACCTACTTTTTATATAGTTATAACTTATTGTTTTTTTAGTGTTACTTTTACTTCAGCAGTAACTTTCTTATGTAATTCTATTTTAACATTATGTGTACCTAATGAATCAATAGCATATGTTAAACAGATTTTTTTCTTATCTATGTTAAAACCTTTTTTCTTTAATTCTTCACATATTTGTTTAGAAGATACAGTACCAAAGACTTTGTCTTGGTCACCAGTTTTAACTTTTATTACTACTTCAGTAGTTCTTAGTTTTTCAGCTATTACTTTACATTCTTCAATAAAAGCTTCTTCAGCAGCTTTTCTTTTGTCCAATTCTCTATCTAGAGCTTTCTTACTAGTAGTAGTTGCTGCTACTGCTAAACCATTCTTGATTAGGAAGTTTCTTGCATAACCATCACTAACATCAATAATTTGGTCTTTCTTTCCTTGTTTTTTAACATCTTGAAGTAAAATTACTTTCATTAGATTCACTCCTTTTCCATCAAATGTCTGTATTTAATTATATCAAATAATAGAGAAATAATAAATAGTTAGGGATTCCTCTTTCTTTGGGGATTTATTATACTATGAAATATTTTAAAAATAAACGTGTTTAAATAAAAAAAAGATTATAAACATCGTGTCTACAATCTTCTCTAATTAGATTCCGAGCCTGGGAGATTCGTCACCTTTTTCGTTGAAAGTATCTCTAAAGTACATTATTCTTTCAAGTCCACTTAAATCTCCATTATTAAATTTTTGAGTAATTTCTTCAGAAAATACCCATTCATTATTTTCAAGATAAAATCCTCTATATGTAACTTCATCAAATTTTACTGTTAATCCATTAGAGTCTTTATAATAATAACTTTTACTAAACTTAAAGTTAGGGTTTATTGGTTCGTTGTTAGCTTTTTTTCTTTGGTATTCAGCTAAATTTTGTTCAAACTCTTCTTTTGTTACTTTTCTTCCGGTAATTGTTTTTAAATACATTCCGTCTGTATTACCTTTATCCATAGATTCATCTCCTTTGTATTTCGCTTATAATTATATACTTAATCTATCAATTATTCAAATTTATGATGATGGAACAATCTCAGTATATACAAATACTTGGCTTCCTATCATTTCAGCACCTAGTATAACTTTTCTATTACTTTCACCTGCTTGTAATAGATATTCCACTTCTGAAGGAATTGAACTAGTATTTCCTAGATAACTTCCCATTGTTCCTGGTGGACAACTAGTTACTTCAACTATTTGTTTACCTGTAAAGCCTTGTCCCATTATTGGTGTTGAACTTGCGAAAGCGTTATCTCCTATTGTATAAGTTCCTCCGCCTAGTGAATTAATTGCATCTACTAATTCTTGACCATTTTTTCCTCTTAATGCTCCATCACCTACCCAGTTTAAATCGTCAAGACCTCTATATAAGATAGTTCTTTCTTGCATACCTGGTAGTGAGCTTATTTGATCTGATAACTGACTGATTAATGCTCCAGATCCATTATCTATGCCTTGACGCATTGAACCATTCATTTGATGATATCCGCTTCCTGTATATGCTTTCATACCTTGAGCATTTCCTGATGCTGAAGCTTGTTGCCAATATGAATAATCTGTCGAAAAATATTGTTGACATATAGATTCAGCATGACTACTTCCGTGAGCACCACTTGCTACCATATCTGCTGTTAAGTCTCTACTTTGATGTCCTATTGCAGAATAAACTTCATCTACTCTTCTTGCAACTTCATAAGGTTGAGCAGAAAGACAATCATGATGTCCCATCATTTCTTGAACTAACATTCCTCTGGCAGTTTCAGCTTGAATAGAGTTAGGACCAAATACTTTTTCTATTTCTGCTAAGGCAGTTAATTCATCCTCATCATACATATACAATTGCCACATTTCTGACATTACAGCTTCTTCTGGTAGATCTGTATTACCAAATTTAGCATATGTTCCTTCTTCAAATGCAGCAAGTTGAGCTTGGTAAGGTCCTGCTTGATCTATATTAGTATGTATAATTTTATTACCTGTCGATGGGGTTGCTGATGCTGTACCTGTACTTGGATCTATTATTGGTAGAGGTGCAGTTGCTTCTAAACTTTTAATGTTTAAATATTGTGTAATTTGTTCTGGAACTCCCATAGGTAATGTTGCGTCTGGGTTTTTGCTATATGCATTAATGTAATCGATTATCTCTTGTGGAATTCCCATTGGTGGTGTTACATCTGGGTCTTTTAAGAAATTATCTAGATAGTTTTTTACGTTATCAGGTAAACTATCATTTATTGCAGATGCTGTCATAGTGGAACTTGGTAAATCTCCAGCAGGTTGGAAATATGTTTGACCTGCTGTAATACCATCTAACTCAGTTTGTGATAATTCCATATTGTCTACTTGTTTTATAGCGTCGCTGACATCATCGGCTCCTTTTCCTAGGTTTCCTAAGTATTCTCCTGCTCCATCAAAGAACATATTTAAGAACCAAGCTGATATTAATTCTCCTCCAGCACTCATGAATGTTTGAACATTCATTTCTTCATTTCCTACTAACCAGTCACTTACGTTATCCGCTACTATACCTGCACTATCTGCTAAGTTATCTGCTGCATATAAACTTGCCCAATTAGAGTTTTTGAATATTCCTGTAATTGTGTTTTTAAATCCGTTTGATTTGATATTTCCTAAGGTAGATTTAATTCCTGTCCATATTGCTGCACCAGTATTTTTTAGACCATTACCTTTTATTATATTAAAGAAGTCTAAACCGCTTTTACCCATTTTTCCTTGTGCATACCAGTTAGCAGCTTCGCCTAGTCCACTAACAAAGATTCCTAGTTCTTGAGCTCCTGTTGTATCCATGTTTT
>CAVAGO010000094.1:0-8536 GCA_963588075.1 bacterium
ATTAGGATTTGATAATGTATCAAGAAGATATCAATTTAATGATTTATCTTGGTTATGGGATGTTGAATTTGAATTACTTAATGATAAAAATATAGATAAAATATTTTGTATAGGTAGATTTAGATATGACGTTATAACTAGATTAGAATTTGCTGGAATAGATAAAGATAAAATAGTTTTAGTAGAAGATTTAAATAAACTTATTCCAATGGTAAAAAAGAATTCTGTTGGTGATATTTATACAATGGTTTGTTTCGATATGACAGCAAATATTCTTAAATTAATTGAGGATGATGAAAATGAAAAAAATTAAGATAGCTCATTTGTATTATGATTTAATGAATTTATATGGAGAAAATGGAAATGTAAGATATCTAAAGAAAAAGTTAGAACAACAAGGTTTAGAGGTTGAAGTACATTTTCTTACTGTAGATGAAGAAATTGATTTTACTAAATATGATTTTTATTATATTGGTATGGGTAGTGATGATAATAAATTAATAGTTCTTGAAGATATTATGAAATATAAAAAAGATATTAAAGAAGCTATATTGGATGGAAAGTATTTCTTAGTAACTGGTAATGCAATTGAATTATTTGGAGAAGGAATTATTAGCTTAAGTAATGAACTTACTGTTACATTAGAAACATTTAAATATCAAGTTAAGGAAGAAGAATTTAGAATTGTTGGAGAACAGTACTACTCTACTTCACTTACAAAAAACAAAGTTGTAGGATTTCAAAACAGAAGTTCTGTTATGATAAATGTTAAAGAAGAAAAATTATTTGATGTAATTAAAGGTACTGGATATAAACCTGAAGAAGTTATTGAAGGAATTCATTCTAATAATTTCTTTGGAACTTATCTTTTAGGACCAATACTAGTAAGAAACCCATACTTAACCGATTATATAGTTAAGGGATTATGTGATAGTATTGGACATACTTATAAAGAAAATAAAGATGATATGGCTTATAAAGCTTATGCTGAATATTTAAAGAATTTTTATGAGAATCAATAGATTCTCTTTTTTTGGTGGCGAAAAAAGTTCTTTACTTTTTGATTTCGTTTTAGTATCATAGCTGTACTTTTAGGGGTGAAATATATGAGTAAAGATCATTTAAGTGGTAAAGAAAGAGAAACTAGAAAAGTTACGATAATATTACATGGGGCTTTAACTACAATTTTGAATAATTTGGAAGAAAAAGATTATCCTCATATTTTTGTTAGTACAAATTCAAATAATTTAGGAAATATTATATTTGATGAACAAAAGTTTATGGATCAATTTAAATTAATGTTTCAAGATGAAGAAAGAAGATTAACTGTATTTGATAAGGCTTTATGTTTAGCAATGTCTTTAGAAAGAAATAAAGTAATAACTACAAGTGATTTAAAAGGAAGAATTCCAAAAAGATTAACTAATTTAAATGAGAAACTTATTACGGAAGTTGTTTTAGGTTATATTGCTCATTCTAGTTATAATGTGAGACGTACTGAAATTAATGGAGATTTTAGTTTTGATGGATTTGATGATGGCCATAAAAAAGATTTAAAACATATGAAAGATTTACTTACTGAAGAATTTGTTAATGTTAATTTTGATTATAATAAGTGTTTGGCTTTATTATATGAAATATATTTAAGAGGTGTTTGTTATCTTCATGGTTTACCTACTGGACAGATTTATAATTTAAAAAGTAAGATTACAGTAAAAGAAAAATATGATGCTCCTGTTGTATCTGTTAAAGAAGAAAATACTTATAGTGAATATAGAAAAAGTTTTAGAAGTTTGAAATAAAAAAATACTGACTTGTTATTGGTCAGTATTTTTGTTGGATTTAATTCTACTTTTTATTTGTGAATGTTATTTTTAATTGTCAGAATAAATACTTCTTTGCTATTATCATATTCGGCTCTTATTAATTTGTTTTTTAAAAATGATTTTATATGTCTTTTTATTGAGTCTATTAAATTCCTCATATCTACACCTCCTCTATTAAAGGAAATGTAAATTTCGCGAATATTACATTGTGTTTTATTTGTTAATAAAAAATACTGACTTGTTATTGGTCAGTATTTTTGTTGGCTTTTTGTAGTTCTCTTTCTTGTTTTGAATAGATACAACCACAGTAGTCTTGACGATATAGATTATACTCTTTTGAAAGTTCGATACTATGTTTGTAACCTTCTTTTTTCTTGAAATCTGAATACAAATAATTTATATCATATTTTTTACTTAGATATTCACCTATTTCGTTTAGTTTTTGACTGTTTTTTAGAGGACTTACTGTTAAAGTAGTTGCAAAGTAATCGAAGTTGTTCTCTTTAGCTAGTTCTGCAGTTTTATCTAAACGTAGATAGTAACACTTGATACAACGAGCTCCGCCTTCTTTTTCTTTTTCTAATCCTTTTATAGTTTGATGGAATAATTCGTTTTCATAATCACAATCTATGATAGTAAGTTTGTTTTGGTTAGGAAATTCTTTTATAAAACGAATTTCTTCTTGTTTTCTCTTTTCATACTCTTCGTATGGTTCGATATTAGGATTGTAGTAAAGAATAGTGATGTCGAAATAAGGTGTTAATGTACTTATTACATGAGATGAACATGGTGCACAGCATGAATGTAAAAGAACAGAAGGAATTTTTCCTTCTGCTACATTTTTAGAAATAATTTCTTCCATAAGTTTGTTGTAATTCATAATTACACCTACTCTTCTGTATCTTCTGTTTTCTCTTCGTTTTCAGATGTTTTTTCTTCATCAGTTTCTTCTTTTGTTTCTTCAGTTGCTATTGTTTCATAACTTTTAAACAATAGTCTTTCATCTATTATAGTATCTAAATAGACAACTCCTTTTACTGTGTCCATATCTAATGAAGCATAGATAGTTGTGTACTTGTTTAAGTTTTTAATATTAACAATATCTATCATAACAGTGTTTCCATCATTCATTCTTAATGTAAATAAACCTTCGTCAATAATAGTACCATCTTCAGCTTTGTATGGCGTATATTCAATTTCATTAATCATTTTAATAATGTTATAATCTATTTTATTAAAACCTGCTACTAATTTATCAAATATTGTATCTGGGGTGAAATTTATTAATGTTGGAACACCATAGTAGTCAGTACTATTTTCGATTGATTCATTACTTGCTGTTATGTACTTGTTATTATATTTGTAGAAGAATAAGACATTTGTCTCTTCTACTTTAATAGTGATTTTACCAAAGGGATTTATTGATACTTTGGCTTTATTTATTAATGGTAGACTTGTTACTTTATTTTGAATATATTTTTGTTTAATTGTTTTTACTAATGGATAGTCTTTAAGACCTGCTACTTCGATTATAGCAACATCTTTAACATTGGTATTTCCTACTATGAAGATATTCTTAATACTTAGATTTAGATAGTAATAAATGCATAAAGAGACAACACATAAGAATACTAGTATTTTAACTAGTACTTTAACTCTTAATCTTAGTTTTTTCTTCTTTTTTGGTTGCCCCTTTTTAGCCATAACGATTACTCCCAATCTATGAATTCTTGTTCAATTACTAAGTCAACGTTTGTTTTTTCTAGTACTGTTTTATGTACATGATTTATTAGTTTATATACGTCTTTGCTTGTTGCATTACCTTTATTAATTATAAAGTTTGCGTGTTTTTCTGATACTTCAGCTCCACCAATACTAAATCCTTTAAGGTTACAAGATTCAATAAGGCGACCTGCGAAGTCTCCTTCAGGGTTTCTGAATACTGAACCAGCAGATGGATATTCTAATGGTTGTGAAGCTACTCTTCTATTACGACGATCTTCGATGATATCTAATGAGCTTTGTTTTTCTCCTTCTTTTAAGAAAAATTTCGCTCCTAGAATAATATATTTTTTATCTTCTTTGAACATTGAAGTACGATATGAATATTTGATATCTTCGTGTTCAATTGTCTTAATGTCTAAGTTTTCATCTAGAACTGTTACTGATGTTACATAATCTAAAATGCAAGCGTTATATGCACCAGCATTACCATAGATTGAACCACCTACTGTACCAGGGATACCAGCAGCGAATTCTAATCCTGTTAATGATTTATTAATGCTTTCAGTAACAAGTTTAGGTAACATAGCTCCAGCTTCGGCATAAGCCATTTCTAATTCAGGATGAATTTCAATTCCACATAGTTTATTTAATCTAATTATTGCTCCATCGTATTCACGATCATTTAAAACTACATTAGAACCATTACCTAAAACAAAATATTTTACATTTTCTTCTTTTAAAATTCTTAATACTCTAATTAAATCACTTATTGAATTTGGAGATAACAGTAATTTTGCTGTTCCACCAATGCGATATGTATTTAGATGTCTTAATGTTGCATGTTCTTCTACGTCTGCTAATTCTCTTAATTTATCTATCATTTTATCAAATCCTTTAGTTTATTATATATTAAATCGCTGCTATTATTCATACTCATCTTTTTTAAATTTGCTTTCATCTCGTTGTATTTGGTTGAGTTGTTTAGCACCTCATTAATCATACTAACCAATCCTTCGGATGTCAAATCTTTTTCTTCGATTACTTCGCCACCACCGTTATTTTTTATTTCCATAGCATTATGATATTGATGGTTATTTGCAACATATGGTGAAGGAATAAAGATTGCTGGTAGATTTAAAGAAAGAATTTCACTCATAGTAGATGCTCCTGCTCTTGTTACGATAAGATCTGTATTTTTTAATAATGATGGTAAGCCATCGACATAAGGAACAACTTTAACGTTTTTAGGAAATTTCTTGTCTTTGATAAAATCATCATACAAAGCTTTACCTGTTATATATAGTACTTCGTAATCATAGTCAGCTGCTTTAGTTAAGAATTCGGCCATCTTAGCATTAACTGTTGCGGAGCCAAGAGAACCAGCAACAACTACGACTAACTTTTTATCTTTTGTTAAACCTAATTTTGATTTAGGCATTGGTTCTGCTAGTAAAGCGCTTTCACCACAAGGATTTCCAGAATAGAAAACTTCTCCTTTAGGATTATTAAACTTAGAAATGCTATCTTTGAAAGATACTCCAATTAAATCAGCTTTACTTTGAAGCATTAAATTTGATTTACCAGGTATACTATTTTGTTCGTGAATAAAAGTTTTAATTCCTAGTTTATTAGCTGCCCAAATAACAGGATATGTTACATACCCGCCTACTCCTAATACTAAGTCAGGTTTAAATTCCTTCATTATATTTAAACATTTCTTTTTAGCTTTAGAGATTAAAAAAACATTCTTGATGTCTAACATAATATCTCTTTTAGAAAAACCATATATTTCTAGTTCTTCGTATTTAATACCTCTTTTAGGAATAATATCTTTTTCCATACGATTGTGGGTACCGATATATAAAACTTCTAAATCTTTATCTTTTTCCTTAAATTTATTTATTATTGCTAGAGCCGGATAAATATGTCCTCCAGTGCCTCCCGCTGAGACGATAATTTTCATTGTAATCACCTAATACAATTATACTATATTATTTAGTTTTTTTGACTAATAATAATACCTATTTATGTAAAGGAAAAAGATTAAAAAAATATCGATAGATAAATTTGACTCATTTATTAAATGGTGTTAGTATACGACGCATCAAGGGGGAATTACTATGTTAGAAAACGTTAATTTTAACACTCTAATTAACCATATAGTCTTTACGATGGATAATTTACTGAAAGATAAGGATTATTCCCCGGAATTACGTGAATATTTATATTTAATTGCAATAGGAATGATACTTAGCTATGGTGATGAATACTTAGAAGATATTTATAATCTATTATCGACTGTTAGATTTAGAGATGAGAAAGAGATTAGAAATTATTCTAATAATGGATATAAACTATTATCTTATGTAAATCCTACTAAACATAATTATTTAAGTAAATTATTCGATTATACTTGTACATTCCCTACTATTAGTTTTAATTATGAATTACTATATAAAGAGATAGATTCTTCTAGCATTAAGACTTTAGAATTTTTAGTACATGAGTTGAATTTTATATTATTTAATAAGAATAAGAAATATTCATTAGTTAATTCTATTAAAGTTAGATACAATTATCTAAAAAATGATTTAGATATTGAAGATGATGAAGTTGATACTTTTAAAAGAGTATTTAATGTTTTACAAAGTGAAGATGTTATAAAAAGAATTTTAGAATTAAGAAATATTGATATAAAGAATGTTAAAATTAAGAATGCTTTAGATAAGTTTACTAATATAGATAGTGATAATTATAGATTTGAAGGTTTAGATATGTTAGTTAATTTATTTAGACCATTATATAGATTTAAAGATACGAAATCTTTTATTGATAAGAGTATGTTTTATGATAGTGAGTTACTTGAAGATGAGTTTGATAAAGTGTTAGGTAAAAATTCTTATAGAAATGTTTGTAAGAAGTTGGATTCATTAAATGGAATGATTAATAATAGTAATAAAGGTCATAATAGTTATTATGCTTTATCTGTTGAATATGTTGCTATTAGAAATAATTTTGTAAAAAAATATATTGATATTAAGTATCTTAAAAAGGCTTAAATAAAAAATAAAACACGTTATTGTGTTTTATTTTTTTGATCTGATTTAATTATTTCTTCAGCATTAAGTTTTTCAACTATTGTATCTGATATGTCGTAGAATGAATCAGGAATAGGTTCGAATTCGATGTGTTCTTTTTCTTTGTTTAAGTATTTACGTAATACTCTTTCTAATTCGTATTTTTCAATTGGTTTAGCTAGATAGTCATCGAATCCTTCTTCGATGTATTTTTCTTTCATACCTTCAATAGCATTTGCTGTTAGAACTACTGTTTTATCTTTAAACGATGGCATTTCTTGAAGAATATGAAGAGTTTCAGTACCAGTCATTTTTGGCATCATATCGTCCATCAGGATAAGGTCGTAATGTTTACCTTGTTTTATTTTTTCTATACATTCATAACCAGTCTCACACGAATCAACATTTATTGAGTATTTTTTTAAGAGTTTTTCAGCAACTTTGATATTTAGAACATTATTATCGACAACAAGGACGCTTTTTCCAATTAAGTTTAATTCACCATCTTGGTTTGATGTATCAAATGAAACACTAGTTCTAGTAATTATTCTTTGTTTTAGATAGACAGTGAAGTTAGAGCCGCTACCATATACGGATTGAACGATTATTTTTCCACCCATCATTTCAACTAGTTTTTTAGTTATAGCTAGACCTAGACCTGCTCCTTCAATAGTTGTGTTACGGTCTTCGTTAAGTCTTTCGAATTTTGTAAATAGTTTATCGATGTTTTCTGGTTTTATTCCACGACCAGTATCTTCAACAGATATAACTAAGGAAGATTCATTGTCTTTATTGATACAACTTACTTTTAATTCGATATATCCTTCTTTTGTATATTTGACTGCGTTGGTTAGAATGTTGGTCATTATTTCTTTTATTTTAACTTTGTCACCGTATAATTTACCTGGTATATCTGGAGCGATATAATATTTGAATTCAATTGGCTTTTCACCGATACGAGGTTTGATTAGTTTTACTAATTTTTCTACTTCTTCTTTAAGGTCATATTCTGTATTTACTATTTCCGTTTTATTAGCTTCTATTTTAGAAATATCAAGAATTCCGTTGACGATTTCAAGAAGGTTTTGAGAAGCAGTTAGAATATCTTTGGCGTTTTCTTTGGCTTCTTCAAGTGTTTCTGCTTCTGTTATGGATTCAGAGAAACCTACTATTGCGTTAAGTGGTGTTCTGATTTCATGAGACATACTTGATAGGAAGTCGGTTTTGGCAGCGTTAGCTTTTTCGGCTTGGGTTTTAGCTAGTTCGATCTTAGAAAGCATTTTTACGTCTGGATTTTCAATTGTAAAATACATTAGATAACATAATAAACTTAATATTAAATCATATATATTAAATTCAGGATGAAATAAGACGAAAATTCCTAACAAAAATATTAGTGGTATTATGAAATATATTGCGTAATATCTTTTATCAAATTTTTTGACATTACATATTGCTATAATGAATGTTACGATTAGATTAATTAAAGCAATTGCGAAAGAAAATATTACAGCTGAACCATGACCACTTGTTACATCGCCTACTTTATATACTTCAAAGTTTAAGAGGAAAATTATTATTCCTAATATTACATATGAAATAATTGATACAAACTTTGTTTTTGAGGCACTCTTTTTAAATTTTTCAAAACTAATATATAAAATATATGATAATAGATTAATTGTTATAATTATGATAAACAGTGAACCTAATTTGTTTATATTAGAAAAAATATTAGCAAACCAAGGAGTTATTCCATCCTTTGCATAAATACTTGTTAAATAATGAGAAACAAAGTTTGTTGTATTTACTAAAAGTGTACTAAGTAAAATATTTCTATAATAGTTATTTTCTTCTAAATCAACTTTTTTCTTTGTAAAAAATATAATTGCTATTAAAGATGTAAAT
>CAVAGO010000095.1:0-8295 GCA_963588075.1 bacterium
ACTGATAATTTATTTAATATTGTTAAATCAGGTGAATATACTCCTGTTTCCCATTTCGAAATTGCTTTTTCACTTACATTTAAAATTTCACCTAGCTTTTTTTGAGTTAGCTTTTTTTCTTTTCTTAATTCAGCAATAAATTTTCCATTTACATCTACCCGCATACATTTCACCTATTATTTAATTATCTTAAATTTTAGGTACAATATCTATGTAGTATATTAATATTTTTTTATACTTCCCATTAATAAAAGCATTCTTTTGATATTCGTATATACCATAGTTTTTTGTTCAAAAAAAAGATAATCTCTTGATTATCTTTTCTTAATATTACCACTTTCTTCTTTTATAGCTTGTAATCTTTCTTTACCAATAGATGTTATTTGAATTTCAGTTGTATCTTCAATACCTTCTTCACTACTCCATCCATTTATTAAAGACATATTTTCAAGTAAGTTATTTATTACTTGTTCTTCTTCACTAGTAAATAAAGTTGGTACTGTATATTCTAACACTCCACCTAGTTTATCAAACTTTCTTAATACAACTTCTTCTAAATCAATATCTTCTATTATTCCAAGAATTACTTCTCCTTGTTTTTCTCTAAATAGTGCACTAGATTCTGGAGTATCTATCATATAATAACTATTTCCAAGTTTCATTATATAATTCATTATTCCTCTTATATCTATCGCAAATGGACTTAATCTATATCCATATTTTTCTAATAGTATATCTCTATATACATCTAAATCTACATTACTAAATTTTCTATATCTTAATAGTAATCCTGCTATTAAGTTTTCATTTGTAACTTTAGTTAATTCCATATACTCCAACTCCCTTAAGTGCACTATATATTATCAAAAAGCTTTTTACTAGTCAAAATAATCTTCTATTTTTTTAATTTTTGTACATCCATTTCTTTATTTGGAATACTTCTAATTACTTTCTGAGCCAGTCCTATTCCATTAGCAATATTATATCTTTGAACATATATCAAATTACCATCAATTGTAATTTCCATATTACGTCCTTTTACATAGTCAAAAAACATTCTTTGTTCACGATAATCTTCACCATATTTATATTTGAAGAATCTATCTACTACTTCACTATCCCATTCCATTGGATCATATTGAAAGAATCCTGCTCCAATTGGATAACTAGCATTATAAAGTGCTGCAAATACTTCACATAAATCTTTATTAGAAATATCTACTACATTAGGTTCTATTTCTACACAACCATAATCTACTTCTTCACTTATCTCTTCTACTTCTAAACCTAATACTTCTTTTAAATATTTTTTTCTAAATTCTATCGCAAATTCCGGAGTAGCAATTTGATCTATATATCTAGGAACTAATGAAATATATCCAAATGTATTTCCATAAGAATTATCTTCATCTTTTAAAGCTATCTTAAAAGCTAATATCAAAGTATCAACATCTATCTTATCAGGTATCATTAAAGCTATCTTATGATAAAAATTACTTTCTCCACCTTCAAAGAAGTTACTCCCAGCTGCTGAAAAATTATTTCTTGCATTCTCTAAATATAACATCTTAATTGCCTCCTTTCTTTACTAAAGTTGGTCCTTTATCAGTATTAGTTCTTACTACTTCATTTAAATTAATACCAAATATCTCTGCATACTTCTTAAACTCGTCATAAGTTCTATCATCATTCATTAATAATCCATAATCGATAGTACCAAACTCATCTACTGTAATAAACCAATCATCACCTAGAACTATCTTTTTATATTCATTAATTACTGGAGGAACTTCATCTCCACTTACTAAATATTTAATAGCATACAACTGATTAAATAAATCATCTAATGTATCAATATCAACACTACTAACATCTTTAATAAACTTAACTTTACTTCGTTCATCTCGATACTGTGTTCCAACTTCACCATAATGTGGTTTCTTAGGCATTGAACCAGCTAATATATATTGTGTCATTGAATCATATACATAAACATTTTGTTCTAAAGGCCTTGCTACTTTACCTTCTACTTTTTCTAAATCATTAAATCTATAATCTGACTTACCTATCGTTACAACTTTTACTTGTTGTAATTCATCTTCACTATACTTAGATGTATTCAATATTTCACTAGCTGCTTTCTTATAAACATCTACTAAATTGAATTCATCGTTATAAGCTCCATGTACTGAACTACCAGCTTCTACACTATCAAAACAAACTACATCACCATTACGCCATACCCAACTTTGTGTTAAAAATTTATTCTTATAATAAACTACAAAAGTTCTACCATTTGGTGACATCATTGAATGTTCTAATGCTGTATGTGAAATACCATCTACAACAAAACAACAATGTGATAAATAACCAACAGCTACTGCAAAAGAATCTGTATAATCAAGAATCTCATAACTAAAATCTCCTAATCTCCCTTTTACTTTAGGTATAGTAGAAAACTGTCTTTCTGAAGTTCTATCACAAAGTGCAACTGCTCTTTCTAGTAATTTAACATTTTGTGTATTCATCTCTTTTAAAGCAACTTTATATTTATATTGATTAGGTTTCAATGTAATCGGTAATTCTACATCTTCAAAATGTCTAACTAACCTTTTAACACTTAAAACACCATTACATTGCGCTACTAAATTA
Organism: bacterium; assembly: GCA_963588075.1. Classification (GTDB taxonomy): domain Bacteria; phylum Bacillota_I; class Bacilli_A; order RF39; family UBA660; genus Coprovivens. The sequence continues at coordinate 2,653 of CAVAGO010000095.1, forward strand.
TCATAATCATTACATAACTCAGTAAAGTATTTTTCAAATTCTGGAATCTCTTCTTTAATCATCTTATTCATAATATTTTGTGTTTCTCTTACACTACCTTTACCAAATAAGAAATCCATTAACTCGGTATTAACTATTGCTTTACCATTCTCATCTATCTTTATCTCTTTATAATTAATACCATCAAATAAGTTTTCCATTCTATTGCCTTTTATTCCTGCTTCTAAAATATGTTTAGCTCTCAACTCTCCAAAGAACAACAATAGTTGTAAACTCATTCTTTCGAAAAAAGCATTACTTTCTGCAAATACTCTATTTTCAATACATTGTCTTTTCCATCTTAACATTGGTGATAAATCTAACTTAATTAATTGTTCATCAGTTAAGAATTGTGTAATAGTATCAGCATCATTTACTAACATTCCGCTCTTAGATAAATAAATAATTCCTTTATAAGTCTTAGTCAAATAAAACTTATCAAATGGTAAAGTCCCTTTAGCTAATCTATAAAAAATTCCATTTAAATTAATTTCATCTAAATAAGTTTCATCTTTAATAACTCTATTCAATGTATGTTCTTTAAACATATCTCTTAATTTAATAAAATATTCATTCCTATCATTGATAACTCTCTTCTTTAATAATTGTCCACAAGCAATAATCGCTTCAATAAAATCATCATATATTAATTTATCTCTATTTAAATCAATCTTCGAAACTAACTTAACAAAATCTTCTAAACTATATTCTCTATCTCTACATTCATTACTAAATCTAATTATTAAATGTTCTTTTACTTTATCATTTACATAAGGTTCAAATTCTTCACTTTCATAAGCATCACTTAAAAACTCATAAATAATTTGTTCTCCAAATTTATTTCCATCATAACTAGCTCTAACTTTAAATAATGATAAAGTTCTAAGTAAACCCAATTTCTTAAATCTATCTTTAAATATTCTTAGTAAGTCTTCATCTTCATACTTTTCTTTTTCTTCATTCTCTTCATCATCAAACCAAGAATAACTATGTCTACCAAATCTTTCTCTTTTATACATATATCTAGTCATTAAGAATTCAAACTTCTCATCACTTAATTCATCTAACTGTTCTTTAAAATAATTAAGTAATATATCAAGTACTAATTCCATAGATTCTACTTTTAATAGTAATACTTCTAACAAAGCATCTAAACCTATCTCTTTAAATACTTCTACATTCTTACCAATAAATTCATATACATATTTTTCTTCTAAGTCTTCTAATTTTAATAAAGGAATAAATCTCATAATATCAGGATATAATTCATCTAAAGCATTTCTAGCTTGTTCTCCTACTGAAAAATAAAAATTCTTATATAGATCACCATGTTCATCTATTCTCTTACTATATTTCTTAATTAAATCACTTTGTATCTCTTCTCTAACATTTATAATGCAAAGTTCTATTATTGAAGAAGGCATTCTATGTGAATAATTTTTTAAGAATTTAATTATTCTTTCTTCATCTAAAACACCAATTAACTCTATCCATATTGCCATTGGATATTTTTTTAATTCATCAAAAGCTACTTTACTAAGTTCACTTTTTTCACCTGAAGCAAAATGAATATACATAACTGCTTCTCTCATTACTTCTTCTCTTACTCTTGAAGAAAAATTTCCTTTTTGTGTCATTAAATCAAGTACTTTTTGTTGTTCAGCAAAATTCTTAAATTGATATTTTTCTTTATATTCGTTTAGTAATTCAACAGCTTTATTAAATGGAATTCTAAAAAGTTTATTATAAAAAAGTTGATATTCCATAAGTATCCCCCTTAAATTGTCCTTTATACTATCAAAAAACTTTTTTATAGTCAAAAAAAAGACTATTCTTTCGAATAATCTTTAATCTCTTTCCACTTCTTTATCAATTATCTTACCAGTAGTAGCATTTATTTCATATGAATATTCTTTTCCATTATATTCAAATTCTACTTCATACTTATTATCTTCTTTATCAAGTTCTACTTCTAACTTTTTAACTTTACTTTCTTCTAAGTTAGCATCCTTTAAAGCAATCTCCTTCGCTTTTGCAGTTCCAATATAGTTAGTTGCTTGATTATTAGTAATCACATCATCTTCTATATCAACACCCATTTTTTCTTCTTCTATTTCTAATGCATCTTCTTCAGCATCTAACTCATCTTCTAATTGTTCTAATATTCTAATTTGTTTAATATATTCTTCTCTAGATATTTCACCATTTCTATATTTTCTATCTAGTTCATCTTCTTGTCTTTCTAACTCTTCTTCTTGTTTTTCTAATTCTAATTCTTTCTTATATAATTCTTTTATTTTAGTATCTTTATCTTTATCAGTACTAAATTGTACTTCATCTAAATTAAGTGAATCAGTTATTTGATAATCGTTCTTTAAACTTTCTATCTTTTTATCAACTTCTTCATTCTTAGTTTTTAATTCTTCTAATTTTATAAAATATTCTTCTTGTGTAATCTCTTCATTAATAAAAGCTTCATATAAAGATTTTATTTCTTCTTTTAAATCATTCTTTTCTTGAACATACTTTTGATTATCAGATAAATATTTTACATAATCTATTTCTAATACCTTAGGTTTATTTTGCATAACTAGAAAACCAAAGAACACTAATACAACTACCAACGCCCCTGTTAAATATGGTATCCATTTTTTCATATATTTATTTTCCTTCCTTTGATAAGTTAAAACTTTATTCTTTACTTTATTTTTATTACAAACTTCTTCTATAAAGACCTCTTTTATATTATTTTTCACAATTACTCCTCCATTTTTAAATTTTTTATTTTATTAATTAAACGATATAATTTTGTTTTAGTAGTATTTTCTTTTAATCCTAATAACACTGCAATATCTTTAATTGCCATATCATCTAAGAAATATAAAGCAGCTATCTTTTGCACTTCTAAGCTTTCTTCTTGAATTAACTTCCATATTTCATCAAGTGTTGCACTTACTTCAAAACTTCTTTCAATATCATCATGAACACTTACATCATTCAAACAATACTTAACAGCATCATCATAGAAAATTAATTCTAATTTCTGTTTCAAACTATAATACTTAAATAACTCATTCTTACAAAATTTTATCAACAACGGAATAGGTCTTTCAAAGTAACTAAGTCCTTTCTTTTCTAATACTTCATATACTTTAATGTATACATTCTGTACTATGTCTTCCACATTAACTAAATTATCACACTTAGCTATAACATATCTTAATACTTGATGATAAGTATCTTCATATAAATTGTTAAATTCTTTATTTGTCTTCATATAAGGTACCTCACTTATAATAAGTTTATTTTTTATCAAAAAGTTTCAAAAAAATATAAATTTATTAATTCTTTTATAACATACCCAATAAAAAAAGACTACAAATTAATGTAATCTTCCTAAGACTTCACCTTTAAACTACCTTCAGCATCATAGTACTTAAAAATTATTTTTTTAATTTTTTTCATTTCACCATATATGTTATTAAGTTCATCATTATTTATGTCTTTCACAAAAACTTGAAATTCTTTATCTAAAACTTCTTCTTTAGTCCTATATAACTTTTTTTGACCTTCCAATACAGTAAAACACAAATCAACTATATCAGCAACTATATCTTCTAAATAGAAATAATCTATATCTCCATAATTATCTTTATTCTTAGCAATTAATTCTAAGTAATCTTGATTAAGATAATGTTCTAATTGTTCTTTGTCTTTTGGCTCTAAAAATTTATTATTTTTTCTTATTATATCTGCTATTTTTTCTGCTATAAATGCAGCTAATATAACTAAACCAACCCCTATTCCTAAGATTAATAACATCCCCACTATTATTTCAACAATTTCAACAATTACTTTAAACATTATCTATTCTCACCTAAATCAATTTTTTGATCTGCTCTTTCTTCTAATAACTCAGGATTATCAAATATATGTTGTAATAATTTTACTGACTTAGCAAAATAATACCCATCAGCTATTCTTTCATCTAAGTTAATACCAAATTCACAAAACTTTCTAACTTCTTCAGTTCCATCATCATAATGAATATCATCATCTTTTATTTCACCCATTGTAGCTAGTGATGAACAAGTACCAAAACAAGTTAAATTATGATAAATAGCTCCACATCTTATTGAACCCAAATTAGATACAATAATACTACTATAATAAAGATTATCTTTTACTAAGAATCCAGGTAATATACCTTTTCTATCCATCCATTTAAGTAATCCTACTAAAGGTATTCTAATTATATTAGGTAACTTACCAACTATATCAATAGCACTATTAGCTCCTTCTTTTTTAGGACTATCTTTTTTACTTCTTACTTTATCAACATAATCTTTTATCTTCTTACCAATTGATTCTATATTATCATTAGGTTCTATTGGTACCATAATCATTATCTCTTCACTTCTATCATCAAAAGACACTTTGGCTACAAAAGAAACAACAATATCATTATGTTCATAAATATGTCTATTAGAAACAAATCTATTTAATTTATTTCTATTATAGAATATCTTTCCTATTGCAGTAACAAAAGCATGAAAGTAAGTATAATCTATTCCTTCTTCCTTCTTTTTATTAATATATTCTACTAATTTAGTAACATCCATTCTTTGATTAATATAAACATCACTATCACATCTATCAGGTTTTAAATCTATCATTATTTGTTGCATACCTGTAATATCTTTTACTCTTTTAGCATTTCTTGTACTCATAAAACACACCCTACTTTATAATAAAATTATATCACAAAAAAATAGAACTATAACTTAGTTCTATAATTTCTTCCCACAATTTCTACAATACTTATCATTGTTTTTTATTGTACCACCACATTCTTTGCAGTAATTTCCATGTTTATTCTCTACTATTTCTTCCGTATCAGGATTATCTCCCGTATGTATTTCTCTTATACTCTTAGTAAATAATAAAGATATTATTAATACAAAAGCAAAAAATGCAAATATAAGATATTGTTGTATCTCACCCATTTCTACTCCTCCTTTTTATATCTTCATAAGTATCTCTTTTTCAACATCTTCATTTTGTTCAAATATTACCGAGTATATTAAGTATTCTTTCCATAACTTTAATTCTTCACTTTTTCTTTCATGAATAGTTGAAAAGTCTTTTAAGAAGTTTGCTAATCCATTCATTTTTTCATTTAATTCCATTGCAGTTTTACTTCTAACATAAGGATCTACTTTTGTAACAATACTATAAGATATTATTTTAGCTCCCATGATAAAAGGTATTAAGAAACCTAGTAAAACACCACAGAATAAGATTATTACAAATACTAAAAATACTATCTCTGATTTATCTTTTATAAAAGTATTATAAATAGGAACTGCCAACCAAGTAATCATTGATAAGAATATAATTCCTAATATAGCTTTTATAATCATTTTATTTCTTTGCTTTTTATAATCATCTTTTTCTACAAGTAATTTATGATTCTTAGCATCATCTTTTATTTTCTGCGAAAAATTAATTAAATTAATTTTTTCATGTCTCATTAAACATTCTAATACATAAGTTTCACTTAAAGATAAATCAGCACTTGAAGTATTTTTAATTACAATACTT
>CAVAGO010000096.1:0-7995 GCA_963588075.1 bacterium
ATATTTCTATTAGTGGGGATATTTTAAACAGGGGGGTGTTCGAATGAAGTATTTTTATTAATTATATAAAATATAAAAGATATCTTAATATAGTTCATTTTTATAGGAGTTACGTTAATGAAAATTGAAAATATTAAAATCACAGGTTTTCAAGCAGCATTAAGGGGAATGAGAAATCCTAAAGATTCTTGGTCAAGATCTGATACAATAAGTATTTATGAATATCTTAAAAAGGAACCGGATAATTTAATTTACAATAAACTTTCAAATGGTAATACTGGAATTCAGTTATTTAAAAATTTTCAAGTAGAAAATAGAAATAATATTTTTAGTGATAATATAAACGAAAAAGTTAACAATTATAAATTTTATTTCAATAATAAATCTAATCTTTATTTAGAAGATAATGACATCACGACTTATGTTGATATGGATTATATTCCAATTATTGGCCCAAATGATATGAAATTATGCAAAACATTAATTTCTGGAGGAACAGTGCATTCGAAATTTGCAAGATATATTACAGTTACAATGGATATTACCGCAAGTTTAGATTATTGGAAAGAAGAAAGTACATACAAAGTTGGAACCATTCAAAATTCTTGTTCAACTATGCACACTATTACAAAACATCCTTTAACAATTAATAATTTTTCAACAGCAGATTTAAGAGATGTTGATATTAGTTATATGAAAAAGAATATAATTCCATATCTTAATGGAATCATTGATGATGATAAACTTTCTACTGTTGAAAAAACTAGAATATTAAGCAAAATGAATTTACTCGGATTTGAACAAAAACGTACAGTACAATACAATTATGAAGTTTTACACAATATGTATGTTTGGCGTAGAAATCATAAACTTTATGAATGGCGATATTTAATGAATGAAATAGTGACTAAATTGCCTTATTTTAATGATTTTTACATCGAAACTGATGCTAAAAAGGGTAAATACGTGAGCGATTTGGTGAAGATGGCCCTTGAATCGGGTGAGAAGGGTACCTATAGCCCTATAGCAGAAAAAGTACTTAAATACGTAAAAGATAATAATATTTTAATTCAAGATTAGAAAGAGGTTATAATGACTATATCTAGTTTTTTAATCGGTTTATCAATTTTCATCGGATTTTTTGTCGTAATAGCTTTATTTATATTTATTTGCACAAAAGGAGATTAAAATAAATTATGTTACCAGTTAAAATTTATACTGAACCTGGAGTCAAATTTCCAGAATATAAAACAGAAGGATCTGCCGGATTCGATATTGCCTCAAATGAAGACGAAACTATTAATTTGAGTCCTGGAGAAAGAAGATTAATTCACACGGGAATTTATCTTGAAATTCCGGTTGGTTATGAACTTCAAATTCGTCCAAGATCGGGATTATCACTTAAGAATGGATTTGTTCCAGTTTTGGGTACAATTGATAATGATTATCGTGGAGAAATTGGTATTATAGCTATGAATCTTAGCACTAATACAAATTTTACAATAAAAAAAGGAGATAGAATAGCTCAAGGAGTTATATCTCCAGTAATCAGTGCATTCTTCAAACAAGTAGATTCAGTTGATAAATTGAGTAAAACTGAACGTGGAACTGGTGGATTTGGTTCTACAGGAATTTAAATTTGATTAAAGGAGTAGATTTAAACGATCTACTTCTTTATTTTTAAATAAATTCCGATTAAAATCAAATTTTTTTTTATTTTTATATTATATTCGCGTTTTCTTTCACTATTCTCTCTATAAGTATTTGTAACATAATACTCATATTGAGTTATAATTAGTTATTATTACATATTTCTATTAGTGGGGATATTTTAAACAGGGGGTTATGAAAATGAATGATATTAAATATTGGTTAAATTATTTATTTATAGATAGAAGAGCTATAAATAAAACTATTAAAAAAATGAGATCTTATAATAAAGAAATGGATATAATACATTTAAAAAGAAATGGTTCCTCTTATATTAATAATTATTTGAGTAATTATGTAATAGCAAATATATTAATAACTCAAAAATTATGTAAAAGAACTAAGTATGTGGTTAAATTTATTTTACAATATCCGAATGCCTCAATGATTATCAAAAATTTTTATCTTTAAATATAAAATAAAGGAGATTAATTTCTCCTTTATTTTTTTTTATTTTCAAATAATAAAAACAAATTTATGTATAAAATAAATAATAAAATTTTTATTTATTATTTCAAATTTTTAAATGGATAATCAAATTGTTTGCAATTTGATTTCATAATAGGAGAATAACGAATTATGATAGTTATTAAAAGAAATGGCGATAAGGTCAATTTTGATCCTAATAAAATCGTCAATGCTTTGAAAAAAGCTAATTCTGAAACAAAAGGTTCAGAAAAATTGTCGGATTCTGCAATTGATATAATATTAAAAAATATTGTATCCAAATTGCTCAAAACTAAAGAAATTAATGTAGAATTAATTCAAGATTTGGTAATAAATGAATTAAAAAATATAGGATATTCTAAATTAGCTAAAGAATATTCAGATTATCGAAAAGATCACGAAATAAAACGAATGAAAAATTCATCATTTATGAAAAATATTATATCTAAACTAGAAGCTACAGATGTAAAAAATCAAAATGCTAATGTCGATGAATATAGTTTTGGTGGAAGACGTGGCGAAGCTAGTTCGGAATTAGATAAATATGTAGCATTGAATTATACTATGTCAAAATGGATGAAAGATTTGCACGAAAATAATGAAATTTATATTCATGATTTGGATAGTTATTCTGTCGGTTTGCACAATTGTCTTACAGTTCCAATGGAACAATTATTAAAATATGGATTCAAAGTTAGACAAACGGATATTCGACCTGCTAATTCTATTAATACTGCATTTCAATTGATAGCAGTGTTATTTCAAGTACAAAGTCTACAACAATTTGGTGGAACCTCTTGTATTATCGATAGTTTAATGGTTCCATATTTTAGAAAATCATTTTATAAACATTATAAAGAAGTTAGTGATATAATTCCATTTATTAATGGAAATTGGATAAATAAAATAAAAAATATTGATGAAATTTCTATAGATAATCCTATTTATAAAGGAAAAACTATATTTAATATAAAAAAGAGATATATTTATAAAAAAGCATTAAATATGACTCTTAAAGAAACAAAACAAGCTGTTGAAGGAATGTATCATAATCTCAATAGTCTACAGTCACGTTCTGGAAATCAACTTCCTTTCACATCTATAAATTATGGCACAGATACTACAACTGAAGGTAGATATATTATTAAAGCTCTTTTAGATGGATCAATTAAGGGTATTGGAAAATTTGGTAGAACACCTATTTTTCCTTGCGGTATATTCCAAATTAAAAAAGGAATTAACCTTAATAAAGGTGATCCGAATTATGATTTGAAAAAATTAGCAATAAAATCGACAATAAAAAGACTATATCCCAATTATGCAAATCTTGATTGGTCAAATCAACAAGATTGGGTTAGACAAGATCGAGAAATGAAACAATCTATCATTGATAATTTGGATAAAGAAACTAAACGAAAACTTATCGATTTTATTAAAAATAATCCAAAAATAGGTCATAAACTTTATTTAAAAGTTGAAAATAATGAACTTATAGTTGAAAAAGAAGAACAACCATCTGAAAAATTCAGCACAATGGGTTGTGTTGATGGTGAAGAAGTTATAAGATATTCGTTAAATGAAATATATTATACAGAATCATTTAAACGAATGTGGTATCGAATTGCAACATTGACATCTTGTAAACCAATTCAACAAAATAAAAATGATAGCAAAAATTTATATATTGAAACGTCTAACATAAATTTGAAAATATTTGATACTGAAAAAAACGATTATATTAAAGTGAAAAAAATTATTAGAAACACATCTAATCGTTGGTGTAAAATAAAAATTGAAGGAGGACGTTTGTTGGATTGTACGGAAGATCATCCGTTACCAATTGTTAATAGAGGTAGAATTTTTGCTAAAGACGTGAATGTTGATGATAAAATTATGATTAATAATTCGACAATCATCGAAAGTTCTAAGTATAGAATTAATAATGACATTTCATGGTTAATGGGAATGATTATTGGCGATGGTTGTTTGTCCAATGATTCTATATGTATATCAGTAGATTTTAAGAGTGAAAAAGATTTAGTATCAAAAATTAAGAATGTTTGTGAAAATACGTTATATTGTGAATGTATTGTAAAAGAGCGTCATCGATTGAATAAAGGTGATTATTATGATATTATTCTCAGATCAGATAAAAATGATCGTTTTAATGTTTTTAGAAATGAATTAATATCTTTATTTGGTGGAATTGTAAAAAATAATCGCAAAATACCTAATTTGATTTTTAATTCAGATTATGAAACTAGATTGGCTTTTATGTCTGGAATGATAGATGCAGACGGATACATCGATAATCATCGAAAAAATTGTAGAGTGCAAATAAGATCTGTTAATAAAGAATTATCAATTCAACAGATGTATTTAGCTCAAAGTATAGGATATAATGCATTTATTTATGAAAATAATTATTCTAAAAATAAAATTGGATATCGTGTCGAATTTACTCCTAATAATTTCGATCTTAAAAAATATATTATTTCTAAAAAGAAACTTGATCATTTTTCTTTAAATGAAGATGTTAAAATTGAGAGAAATAATATAGTTTCAATTAGATCTGTCGAATTTTATGATTGTGAAAAGTATAGTTATGATGTAACTACAGAATCTGATCATTTTGAAGTTTCTGGAATTTATTCACATAATTGTCGAACTGTTAACGGTGCAGACATTAATTATGATTCTGAATATTATTTAAATCAAATTAATAGTATTATTTCTGGTAAAATGACAGAAATGGATTTAGATCGAGACATGAGATCTAAAGCCCAGAAAGATGGTCGCGGAAATATCTGTCCATGCACAATAATACTTCCAACAATTGCAATGGAAGTTGTAGAAAGATTTAAAGAAAATACTTCCGCATCAACTGAATTCTTAGTATCTGAATTCTTAAAGAAATTGGATTCAATGATAGATTTAGCTAAAGACGGATTAATCGAAAGGTATAATCATATAAAAAAACAAGATCCGAAATCGGCATGCTTTATGTGGGATAACGTAACTATGGCCGGATATAAATCGGAAATTGGTCCAGAAAGTGCATTAAAGCATGGAACTCTTGCTATCGGACAAATCGGATTGGCGGAAACTCTTCAAATTCTTATAGGTACAAATCAATTAAACCCAAAAGGAATAACATTAGCCAAACAAATTGAAAAATTATATTCTGATAAATGTAAAAAATTTAAAGAAGAATATAAACTTAATTTTGGTGTTTATTATACTCCTGCAGAAAATTTATGTTACACATCAATGATCAAATTCCAGAAAAAATATGGTAAAATTCCAAATATTTCGGATAAAGATTTCTTTACAAATTCGATGCATGTTCCAGTATGGGAAAAAATAGATCCATTTAAGAAAATTGATTGCGAATCCCAATTAACTGGATATAGTAATGCTGGTTGTATTACATATATTGAAATTGGCGATTCTTGTATTCATAATGAAAAAGCTCTTGAAGAATTTATTGATTATGCGATGAAAAAAGATATTCCATATTTTGCCATTAATCTTCCTAATGATACATGTGAATCTTGTGGATATCAAGGTCAGATTCTCGAAAATGAATCTTGTCCATGTTGTGGAGAAAAAGATGATATTTCTAGACTTCGTCGTGTAACAGGTTATATCACTTCTTCATATATCAAAGCTTTCAATAAGGGTAAAATTCAAGAAACTCAAATGAGATATAAACATACTGAATCTATCGATAAAAGTATATTGGAGAAATTGAAATGAGATTATGTTCACTGAATTCAAATGATGTTGCTGATAGTGATAATGGATCTTGTGTTAGCATTTGGTTTCAAGGTTGTCCACATCATTGTAACGGATGTCACAATCCTGAAACTTGGAGTTTTATTGGTGGTCACGAAATAAATAACGATCGTGTTAAAAATGAAGTAATTATATTACTTGACGATCTATATCTTAGAACAGGTAAATACAATTTATCGATTTTAGGAGGAGAACCGCTTTGCGAACAAAATATTCCGGATGTGTATGATTTAATATTATATTTAAGATCAGTTTATAAAAATGAATTGAAAATTTATTGTTGGTCTGGTTATTATAAAACAGAATTGAAAAAAATAGCTAAAACTAATAATAAACTTAAATATATATTAAAAAATATCGATGTTTTAGTTGATGGACGATTTATTCTTGAAAAAAGAAACACTACTCTTAAATTGAGAGGATCGTCTAATCAAAATGTTTGGATCAAAAAACATTTTTTGAATTTTGTATATTTTATAAAAGATAATGAGGATTGATAATGAAACTGATTTATATTTTACTTGGACTTCTTATTACTTTTTCAAGTCGCACTTATTCACAAAATATGAATACTGGTGAAAATAGATTTGAACCACCACCAACATTTAGTGTTGATAAATATTTAGAGGTAGAAGAAACTATCATTAAATTAAATGATTCCGAAATTAAAAGTGGTGAGATTAAAATCTTATATTATCCAGTGTATAAAGAAGTTAGAATAATTTTTAAATGTTCTCTTAATACATATAAAGAAGATATAGCTTTATGTACAATTAGAGATAATTTGATTTATTTTACTACTAAAAAAGGATTTTATCATTATACTAGATTAGAGGACGATGTTGTTAAGTTTAATAAAGATGAAAATGGAATTACCACAGCAAATTATACAACCCATGTAAAACTTTATAAATAGTATACATATAAATATAATAGATATAATCGAATGTAGACTAAGATGTGAACGATTGGGTACCACTTAGTTTCGAGGATTCCTATTATAAAATGTTTAGCGATAGACCTTCGTTTCTATTCAAATTAATCGTAATGTTGAAACAGTCTATGGTTTTTGGTACATTTGTAACATAACAAACCTTAAAATGTACCTTCTTTTGACTCAATAGTTCAGTTGGTTAGAACACCGGACTGTTAATCCGTAGGTCCTAGGTTCAAGTCCTAGTTGAGTCGTTTTTTTATTCTCCGGTAGTGTAATGGTAGTCACAGAGGCTTTTGGTGCCTTTAGTGAGGGTTCGAATCCTTCCTGGAGAATTATGATTTCGTGGGGAAATCAAAAGTTGAAATTATGGGTAGATAAATATAATCTAATAATTTCTCATCATTATTACTTCAAGATAAATTTAACGTCTATTTTAATAATAGACTAATGGCTTTTGAGAGATTTGGCTGGTTGTTATACAAATTATAACTCTCATTTCTTTGGAGTTGTCCTCGACGGTTTTTGAGGGCTGGTCTTATAAACCAGTACACATAGTTCAACCCTATGGACTCCAACTAAAAGACATTAGTTTTAATGTTTTTTAATGATAATTGTAAAGTCATACTTCTTTTGATTATCATTTTAACCTCCTGTAAATATATGTATGAAAATGTCTTTTTATGGTCTCTCTTGTACTATGGAGGGTTGTTTATCCTCCATAGTACATTTTTGTTTCATTTATATATTATTTTGATGAAGGAGTGTTATATGAAAAATAATAAACCTATCGATTGGTACAAATTAATTAGTACTAAAACAGTTCAAAAGATTATTGTAGATGAAGAGACTGGTGATAATTGTAGAATGAAAGTCAGAACCAATATATCTAGAATAGTCAAAAGAAAACATTTTGGTAGAAAAGAAACTTATATAAGAGTAGAATCTGTTGTATATTGTAATGATAAAATCAATAGTTCATTTATGGAATTAAAGATTTAATTTTTGTACCAAAATATTATGGAAAAAAAGAGAAATTTGTGATATGATTTCTCTTTTTTTTCGAAAAAAAAAAACATATGGATATATTAAGAAAAATGTATAAA
>CAVAGO010000097.1:0-7694 GCA_963588075.1 bacterium
ATAAAAGACATAATATAAATAAATACTAATAATGATCTATAACCAAAACTATTAAATAATCCCCAAAATATCGATGAAGTTAACCATTGTTGCATTATATATTTTAAACCTTCATGAATAGTAAAAGGATCATAATAAGGTATTCCATGATTAAAAACATATCTACCATTATTTAATAAAAACCATATATCATTATCTGGAGTTTTATTAGATACACAAATAAAAATAAAAGGTATAACAAATAATAAGAATAACCAATTATCTTTTACAAACTTTTTAACTTTCTTCATCTTACTACACCTCATTTTCATTATATCATAAAAAAGAAGAGTATCATTACTCTTCTTCGTATTCACAAGAACTACAAACTATTTTTTTACCTTTTTCTAGTAACATTTCTCCACATTCTGGACATTGTCTACTTACAGGTTTATACCAATAAGCAGTTTTACATTTAGGATATTTATCACATCCATAGAATACTTTACCTTTTCTACTTTTCTTTTCTACTATCTTTCCAGAACATTTAGGACAATTGCATATTTCAGTAACTTGTACTTCTTCTTTTTTTATAAATTTACATTCAGGATAATTAGAACAAGCAACAAATTCTCCATATCTACCAGTTCTAATTACTAATGGACTTCCACACTCTGGACAATTCTCTCCAGTTTGTTCAGCTTCTTTCTTTTCCATATTTTTAAAAGCATCTTGTACCATAGGTTCAAACTTAGTATAGAATTCTCTTAATACTTCAACATTATCTAAATTAGCTTCAGCTATTTCGTCTAAATCTGTTTCCATATTAGCTGTATATTCAACATTTATTATATCACTAAATCCTTCTTGTAATTTATCAGTAGTTTCTATACCTATCTTAGTAGGTACAAACTTTTTATCTTCAACAGTAACATAATCACGAGCTTTAATTGTTTCCATAATTGTTGCATATGTTGAAGGTCTACCAATACCTAGTTTTTCTAACTCTTTAATCAAAGTACTTTCAGTATATCTAGGAGCAGGCTTCGTAAAGTGTTGTTCTTTAACTACTTCATCAGCAGTTAACACAGTAACACCTTCTAAATCAGGTAATACTACATCTTCAGAAGATTCATAATTACCATATACTTTTAAGTATCCATCAAATATTAAGATACTTCCAGTAGCTTTAAATTCATAATCATTATTAAGTAATGTAACAGCAGTTGCTTTTACTTTAGCATCTGCCATTAAACAAGCTAAACTTCTTGCATAAATTAAACTATATAATTTATATTCATCAGGAGTTAAATATTTCTTTAATGATTCAGGAGTTCTATAAGGACTAGTTACACGAATACCTTCATGAGCATCCTGCATATTATCATTTTTCTTTTGTTGTTTTACATATCCAACATATTTATCTCCATAAGTATCTTTAATATATTTAAATGCTTCATTAATAAATTGTGGAGATAATCTCTCACTATCTGTACGCATATATGTAATAAGACCAACTGTCTCACTACCAATATCAATACCTTCATATAATTTTTGTGCTACACGCATTGTCTTACTACTGGCAAAATTTAATTTATTAGCAGCAGTTTGTTGTAATGTACTAGTTTTAAAAGGCATAACTCCTTTTTTGTTTTTTTCTTTACATTCAATATTAGAAATCTTATAAGTCTCATCTAATGAATCAAGTACATGTTGTGCCTCTTCTTCAGTATGTAATTCTAACTTTTCACCTTTATACTTTTCAGCATCAGCTTTCATTTCTCCAAATGAAGCTGTAATAGACCAATATTCTTCTGGTATAAATGCTTCTATTTCTCTTTCACGATCAACAATTAATTTTAAAGCAACACTTTGTACTCTCCCAGCACTCTTACCACCAGTTTTAGATTGCATTAATTTAGACAATCTAAAACCTATAATTCTATCTAAGATTCTTCTAGTTTCTTGACTCTTTACTAAATTAATGTCTATATCTCTTGTATTATTAAAAGCATCAATAATAACATCTTTTGTTATTTCATTAAATGTTACTCTTTCATAGTTTTTCTTTAATCCTAAAGCTTCTTTTAAATGCCAACTTATAGCTTCTCCCTCACGGTCAGGGTCGGTTGCTAAATATACTTCATCAGAATCTTTTGCTAATTTTTTTAAATTAGAGATAACTTTACTTTTCCCTTTCATTGGAATATATGAAGGTGCAAAATCATTTTCTACATCAACACCTAAACCGAATTTACCAGTTGTTGATAAATCTCTAATATGTCCCATACTAGCTACTACAGTGTAATCACTACCTAAATATTTCTCAATAGTTTTACTTTTACTTGGAGACTCCACTATAACTAATTTCTTCATATTTCTTTCCCTTTCTTGTTGTAAGAAGACAACCAGCCCCTATTAAGAGCTGGCTGATGTATCTTCTACACTAGTAATATTATATTTTTCTCTAGCTTCATATAAGTAATTGAAATAATTTACTTTTATAGCTAAATTAGACATTGATATTCTATTTTTAATATTCTCATTAATCTGTTTTATTTGATCTGTAGTATAAGTCTTATTCTTATCATAATATGTTATCTTTCCAGAAGTAGCATTATAATAAGCAATTTCATCCTTCCAAGAACCATCAGCAAATACTACACGATTTTCATAAGTACTAGACAATAAATCTTTACCAGCATATAACCTAGGATCATAATCTAAATCAAATAGATTAGCAATCGTCGGAACAATATTCATATAAGAAGTATATTCATCATATTTTTGTGCATGAATATTTGGATTATAAATTATAAATGGTGTTTTATCAACATTATTTTGTTTTGAAACATCATAATCAAAATATGAATTTAGGGTACTATTAGTTAATCCATATGGATAATGATCAGAATATAATACTATAACTGTATCATCAAGTTTACCTTGTTTTTCTAAACCACTTAATAATTCCCCAATAGCTAAATCAAATTCTTTTAATTTAGACATATACCTCTTAAGTGATGTATTATAATTTGTATCTTGGAATAAAGCAACATGTTTATCACCTAATTCACTACTTTGTGTATAAGGTTGATGTGCAGAAACTGTTGTCATCCATACCATAAATTGTTCTTGATTTTCAGTTTTCTCTAATACTTTATTAACTAATTCTACATCACTAGGCCATTCTTGATATACATTTACATAAGGAATACCAAGTTCTTTAGCTCCATAGTAAGCTTGACTACCCATATTAGGATGAATTGTTTTTCTAGCATAGTATTGCTCAGTATAATTATGATAACTTGAAGTAGTATATCCAGCTTCATTAAATAAATTAAATATTGCTTCTGGATAATAATTATTCTTATATATATTAGCAGTACAAGAATTATTTATTGTATATAGTGAAACCATACCACTCATTTCATTATTACCTGTTGAACAAGAATTTCTAGGACTATATGAGTTTTCCCATGCCCATCCTTCATTATATAGTTTGTATAAGTTAGGATAGTATTCTTCATTAATAACAATATTATTAGTTGATTCCATCATAATAACAATTAAATTTTTACCTTTAAAGAATCCTGTAAAATCATTTTTATCTGTTATTTCTTGACTAATATAATAATTATGTAACTTTTTATAATTAGAATTTTTTTCTTCAGCAATTATTTTTTCCCAAATAGTATCATCTATATATCTTGTATAATCACTAATAACTTGTTCTTGTTTATCATATGTATCATCAAACACTGAAGTTTCAGTTTCTTGTACAGGCGCAAAAGTCGATTTTATATCAACTAACGCATACATAGAACAACCAAATTGACCAATTGCAATGCTAGGCATATCTGGATTTAAAAATAATTCTTTAGTAGTTTTTAGTTGTAAATCATTTTGCATAAAATCAGCAGTTAATGAATAGTAATAACCAAAAATAAATATAGCTGCAATAAATATCGCATTTATTCTACCATTTAATAATCCTTTTTTCTTTTTCTTTTTTAAGATTTTTTCATTTTCTGCTTTTCTATCTTCACTATCAAATTTATCTGCAAAATCAATAGTATCATTTCTTTCTAATACTTTAATTCTCTTATCTATAAATAAATAGAAAATTCCCATTAATAATACTGGTATAGCTAATAACCAAAAACGCCATGAAAAACTAGCAAAATAATCAGCAATATAATCTTTTACTGCTCCCGCTTGTGAACTAGTTCCTATTGACATGAAAACACCTAAATAGTTAACAAATCCTGCTTGAGCAATTGCATAAACTGTTGCTACTAAAGCTACAACAAATGACAATATATTTCCCGCTATTCTTCCACATAATGAGAATAAAGCACCTAACAATAAACTAATAATGTTAATACCAACAAATATTCTTAGCAAAGACCAATCTAATAAAGGTAATTCAACTGTTGGTACCACAAAAGGAACTATTATTCTAAATAAAACTTCCGTTGCAAATAATGTAACCATTAACAAAAAATAATTTTTAAATACATTATTATAAAAAATTTTCATTTTCTTACCACTACCTTTGCATTATTAATTAAATCACTAACTGGTTTATAAGTAAACCTATAATTTTCTAAAACCCCATATTTTGCTATATTTTCTAAATGAGCTTTAGTTGGATAACCTTTATGACTTGCAAATCCATATTCTGGATATTGTTTATCTAATTCATACATCATTCTATCTCTCGTAACTTTAGCTATAACAGATCCTGCTGCAATACTAAGAGATAACGCATCACCATGAATAATATCTTGATAAGGAATATCTATATTAGTTAACTTCATTGCATCACTTAAAATAAATTCAGGTTTAACAGATAAATTTTCAATAGCTAATTTCATTGCTAATCTCGAAGCTTCTAATATATTTATTTCATCAATTTTTTCTGGACCAACTATTCCAACCCCTACGCTTATAGCATCCTTCATTATTATATCATAAAATTGGTCTCTTTTTTTCTCAGAAATTTTTTTACTATCAGTTAAACCAGGAAGTTCATAATTAACAGGTAATATAACACAAGCCGCAACAACGGGACCTACTAAAGGTCCCCTTCCAACTTCATCTACTCCACCTATTAAAGTAATTCCTTTTTCATATAATTCTTTTTCATATTTTAGTAAATCTACATCACATTGTTCTGTTTTTTTCGCCTTCATATTTCTCAACTATCTCCTTATTAACAGGTAAAGCCTTAAATTCTTCTAAATCTAATTCGCTAATATCCACTTGTGCAAGCCATTCCATAACTTGATTTGGTGAATCAAACATTTGATAAGGTTTTCTATATGTACTAGAAATAAATCTTTTTGTAAATTCATTATCTGAAGAATGAACCAAAATATTCCAATTAATATCATCATATCCAGCTTCTAAACATAATCTATATCTAGCATACATCTTAGCTAAACTAGTACGATAATCTTTTGTCTTACTAAAGAATTTATGATTTCTAAAAGTATTATCTTCATTTTCTATAACACCTAAAAATATGTATTTATCATAAAGTTCATTAACTGTATTCAACAACGTAAAATCATTCATTAATATGATTGCACACTCTATTCTACCTATTCCAATCGCTTCAAAAAATTCAAGTAATCTATCTAAACAAGATACAACATATTCATATGTTCTACCATGAGACATATATACTTTCAAAGCTTTATCAAAATATTGTTGCATTTGTTCACTTAAATTCGCTAATCCTAATTTTTCATAGAATACATTTCTTACTTCTTCCAACATTTTTAATCAATCCTATCAAATGTTATATTTTTAACTCTTTCATTCTTTATATCTTCTAAAATAGTTTTACTTACTCTATCATAATCTATTTCTCCACCAGATACAACAGCTCCTATTTTTCTTCCAATAGTTTCATATACTTCAATTAAATCATCCATATTTAAACTATCTAAGTTATATCTACTCTTTAATATATCTGGATAATATTTATCTAACTTACTAAGTATATGTATAGCTACTTTATCTACTGGTAATATATCTCTTGGTATAGCAGTAAATGATGCTAAGTTTAAAGCACCTTCTTCATCAGCTAATTTAGGCCATAAAATACCAGGACTATCTAATAATAAGATATTACTACTAGTCTTAATCCATGATAAAGCCTTCGTAACACCAGGATTATTCCCTATAACAGCTACTTTTCTACCAGCCATTCTATTTATTAAAGTACTCTTTCCTACATTAGGAATACCTACTACTAAAGCTCTAATTTCTTTCTTAGCTAAACCTTTAGCTTCTCTCTTATCTTGTAATTCTTCAGTAATCTTATGAGTAAATTCAATTATCTCATTAACTGAATTATTTTGTGATAAATCAACAGCTATTACATGATAACCTTCATCTTCATAGTATTTAATCCATTTCTTAGTAACACTCATATCACATAAATCTTTTTTAGTCATAATAAGTATTCTAGGTTTATCTTTTAATAACTCATCTATATCTTTTATTTTAGAAGATTTAGGACATCTAGCATCTATAACTTCATAAACTATATCTATTAAATCATATTTCTCTTTAATTAATCTTTTAGTCTTAGCCATATGACCAGGATACCAGTTAATAACGACCTTTGATAAACTTTTTTGTGTTTCATTATTTGCCTTTCTTTCCATAAAAAAACACTTCCTTTCTATTTTAGATTATTTTTAATATTTCAAACATTTTTCACGCAAGTAGAAATTCATTATCAATTATATCACACTTTTCTTTATTTATAAAGTCAAGAGCCTCAAAATATTTGTCTTCACATTTAAAAATAATTTTTATATTTCCGTCATTGTCTATTACAATATCTTCTATTAAATCATCAATTATTCTTTTCTCTAACTTTTCTATATAATCTAAATTAGTAAAATCGTTCATCCATTCCTTATTAGCGTTTGAATTAAAATCTAATTTAATAACTTTATCATTTAATTCTTTTTGAATTTTCTTTAAATGATTTATTTCTTTACTATATTCATCTCTATACTCCCAATATTCATCTTCTGTAATATAACCGTCTTTCAAATCATTTTGTATATTATCTCTAAGCATTGCATATTCTTCTATTTTTTTATTATTTGATTCTATTTTTATTTTCATTATTTCTAAATCATAATCTTTATCTTTTTGAGTAATAATTTCTACAATTTGTTTATTTAAAAAATCAACATTCTTTTTAAAATCATTTAATATTTCTATTACATTTTGTTCTAACTTCTTTTTATTACAAGCGTGTCTAGTACAACTTTTTTTATATACAAAATTTGAACAATAATAATATTCGTATCCTTTTGACTGCCTTAAAACTAAATTCCCACCGCATTCATTACATCTCAAATGTCCTGCAAACAAATCATAACTATTATCTTTTCTCACTTTTATTGTTCTATCATATAATAACTCTTGTACCTTTTCAAAATCTTCTGTTGAAATCAGCGCTTTATGATGATTAGGAATAATAATCCAATCATCTTCTGATACTCTTAATGTTTTCTTAACTTTATGACTTATTTTTTTCATTTTTCCTTGTACTAAATCACCGGTATAAGTTCTATTCTTTAAAATGGTATCTAATTTTTTAGTTGTCCATTTTTTAGATGTTTCTTTATAATTATACTTATATATTTTCTCATCTACCTTATAAGTAGAAGGAGTTGCTA